>JAAFHE010000172.1 GCA_013298265.1 Lysobacterales bacterium
TCGCACGGTCAGCGCGGCACACGGACAGAGTTACCGCCACCTGACCGCCGTCACGGTGCGTGCATGCGCTACGCTCCTCAGTCGTTCCCTCCTTCGTCGCTGCGCTCGGCACGCACCGCGCCGGCTGCGACGGGCCGCTGCGCGGCCCGCTCGCTTCGTTCTTCACCGGGCTCCGCTCGGGCACGCTCGGCTTGCCTCGCGAATGCGTGCAGCGGCTGCGCCCCTGCACGTGTTGGCTAGCACGGCCGCTGCAACGCGCTGCGAACCGCCGCATCACGTTCCAGCGGCCGTGCGCTCCGCATCGCCGGTGCTTCCCCCATCCCCACTCGCCCAAGGGCAGCGTGCTTCGTGTCGCCGGCGTGATGTGGGCTCGCGGGGCTATCGCGGCCACGTTACATAATGTGCCGTTTTGCGCCAGGCGGCCGTCGCCGCCTGGTCCGTGTCGCGGCCACCGGCACGGCAACCTGCACGGGCCGGTTCGCTCACCGCAAAACACACATTATGCAAAGTGGCCGCCTGCGCTACGCGCAGCGAAGGTGTGCCTGCGGCACGTGGTCTGTGGTCGCTTCGTTGCGCTGGTCGCGGTTGCGCGTGGGTTCGTCGATCGGGCTTCGTCAACACCGTCGCCACGCGCTTGAACGCGCATAGCAACGTGTGCGGCCGTTGCACGTGGGCTCGTTAGCGCGGCTTCGTCTACACCATCGCCACGCGCTTGAACGCGAGCGCCCACCTTCCTCTTTTAGTCGCCGCTGTGGCTTCGTCTCCTGCGCGCATCGTCTCGTGCACGGCCGTTGCGCGTGGGCTCATCGGCCGGACTTCGTCACCGGCGCTGCCACGCGCCATAGCGCGCATCGTCACCACTCATACCCATTGCTCGCTGGGGTCGTTCGAGGATGGTGCCGTGCTCGGGCCGTCAAGGACTGCGCAAGTTCGCTACGCGAATCCTTGACGGCCCTGCGCGCGGCACGCCGGGGGTATACGCCCCCAGCGATCAATCCCTGATCGCGGCGCGATCCGGACCTCCACGCATGAAAGACCTCGACGCTCATCGCCGCCAGTACGAAGACACCATCCGCTACGCGCTGGACAAGCAGATCCCCGCCATCCGCTTCACCGTCGAAATACAGACCGAATACGGCCCGTTGTGCTTCTACTACAAAGACGCCATGCGCATCGCCAGCCTCGCCGAACGGCTGCTCAAGCAGCAGCTCAAGCGCTCCACCAACGCACGCTGACACGACGGCCCCGCCGCTCCGGCGGCGGGGCTAGCCTCACCGAAAAGCCCAGCGTGCGCGGAGCGCACGCCGACAGCGAGCGGCTAAGCGGAAAAGTCGGCGGCTCTTCCAAAGCGCGGCCGCGGCCGCGACACTCGCGCCTATGTCCTGGCTCTCCCGCTTCACCACCCTCGTCCTTGTCACGCTCGCCAGCGTGTGCGCGGGCGTCAGCGCGCCTGCGCGTGCGTGGGACGCCGAAACCGCGCATCGGGGGTTTGCCGCAGCGATCGAGCTTGCAGCTACTGAAATTGCCGCGCTAACCGCAAGCCACGTCAGGGAAAAATCGCGCTCCGTCCGAGAGTTCACGTCAGACCGCCCGAATACTGCCTACGCGCAGGTGATCGAGGAGGCTGAGCAACAAGGCAGCGGTGCGTTGAGCGTCAAGGCGCTGTATGCAGTCGGGGATGATCGGGTCCGGCGCTATACGCCGGCCGTTGCGGCGAACGGATCGAATCCCGGTGTTCCTGCGGGGCTACGCTACTACCACGCCGATGGGCTGGGCAGTACGCGGTTGCTGACCGACGAAGCCGGTGCGGTAACTGACAAGACGACGTTCCAGGCCTTCGGCGAACTCGATACGGCGGCGAGTCAGCAGACCAGCGATAACACCTTCCTGTACACCGGCGAGCAGTCAGACCCGAATACGGGGTTTGTCTACCTGCGTGCCAGGTACATGAATCCGAGTGTGGGTCTCTTTACACAAATGGATACTTGGATGGGTGCGGAATTTCGACCAAAGTCGCTAGCGAAATACGGCTACGGAGAAGGAAGTCCGGTATCGAATACGGACCCTACTGGGCATTTCTCCATCCTGGAAGCCGGTGTTGCGAACAGCATAGTCGGGACAATGAGCCCCTTTTCTGAAAGGACGCAAGCAGGTGGGCGGTTCGCGACGGCCGCTACAGATGCGCTAGACAGCGCATATCAATACCATGCCGCTAGGTTCATTAACCTTTCTAGAGCTGTGTTTCCACGCTCGACTCCATCGGTGACAGGATCTGTATACGGAGGCAACGTAACCCTAACTGCAACCGTCGGAGGAGTTGGCGTAACAGATCAAGAGGTTTCCGATTTCGCTTCCGGAGTGCAAAGCGTCTGGCAGAAGGCTTCGATAGTAAGCCCGAGAGGCCTTGTCTATTCTATAAATGTGAACATTATTCCGTCCGGTGGGGGAAGTCCTGACATTCGGCTCTGGAGAAGCACCTTGCAGTTTGAAAATGGGGATTGTCGTGCGAACGTGCCTCGGACTCACTACGTAGGTGGGGACGTATTTGAAGCTCCTATCAACGTTTGCCCGGGAAATACCGGTGGAACTTACGCGCATGAGTATGGGCACTATTTGGGATTTGATGATGCCTATGACCAAGAAACGAATGCGGTTCTCACTCGAGAGAGCGATTTGATGGCAAGGTCGCAAAGCGGCTTTGTCGACTGGTATCACGCCAGGTTGCTGATAGAGAGGTATGGAGCGCCATGATTGCGAGAGCCACGGTTTTCTTAATATTCGCTGCTGGTTTCTTCGTCGATGCAGCGGCTTGTGAATGTGCCCGGATGTCAGTAGAGGATGGTTTGAAGGCGTCCGGATACGTTTTTGGCGCTAGAGTTGTTGGAGCCGTTGTAAAAGGCGGTAATGTCAGCATTGAATTGTCTGGCGTTGCTAACATAAAAGGTGATTTCGATAAGAAAAAATTGACAACAAACAGCACTAAATCTGGTTGTGGATTTGTTGTTAGAGTTCCAGAGGACTATGTTTTCTTCCTCGGAAAGGACGGATCTTTAAGCGCTTGCGGCGCTACGAGGGTTCTCCTGTCGCCCGAGCTTGGAGGGCTAAACGACCGAGTTCTTAGTCAATGGAGTAGTCGCGCCAAGAAGCCTTGAGCGGGACGAAGCCCGGGAGGAAGCCCGAAGACCGGGCCAACCCCTTCTAGGAAATCTCCTACCTCCCCGCGAGCACTTCTCCGATGAACTGAGGGTTGCCTGGCTGTGCGCTGATGCAGTCCGCCCACACAACAATCCCCGCACTGGCGGGGATTGTTGTTTAAGCCTTCAGCGTCGCCGGGACTTTGCCGGTGGCGCCGGCTCGCAGGTCATGACGAGGCAGCCGTCGCGCACGCTGACGCGGATGCGTCCGTTCGGCGGAAATCCGGCGCGCTGCAGCCAGTGCCCGCGTAGGCGGATATACGGCACGTCCCGATCGCCACGATGTTCGGCGCCGTGTAGCGCGGGATAGTGGGCGGTGCCGACGGTAATGCGCCGCTCGGCGGTTGATGGCCTATGCTTGGTCGTAGCCATGATCCACTCCTGTTTAGTGGGTTGTGGTGAGCAGCCCTGGCGTGTTCGCTGCACGCCAGGGCTGCGCTGTGAAGCCGGGTTATCCGCTACGGCGTGTAGCGGGCCGCTTGCCGCGTCGCTGGCTGGCAAGGCGTTCCATCTGACTCTTTTTGACAAGGCCATCGAGCATGACCACGGCGGTCTGTTGCTCGAAGTCGGGCAACTGGTCGACCTGCTGCATGAGTTCGTGCAGTTCGTGATTACGAATAGTGGGTTCGCTGAGGTTGTCGGTGCGGCCGATCAACTCGTCCAGGCTGACCTGAAGGATGTCGGCGAGTTTGACCAGCATCTCCACATGCGGGACATAGGTGCCGCGTTCCCATCGGTTGTAGCTGCGCGGCGGGATGCCGAGTAGTTCGGCGAGCCGGTTTTGTTTAAGTCCACGCGCAGTACGCAGTGCGCGCAGCCGTTCGGCGAAATCCTTCACGTTGGCGATCAGCAGTAGTTGCGATGCGCGCATGGTAGAGGCGTGGTCGGTGAGGGCTTGCCATAAATAGTCGCATACGACTATCGTAAAGACAACGTCAAACGTCCATTGACGACTATCTGAGCCCAGGAGCCCCGCCATGGCCCGCATCCCCGAGTCCGAGATAGAGCGGCTGAAGCTGTCGGTATCGCTGGAGCGCCTGGTGGAATCGGCGGGGGTGGCGCTGAAGCGGCACGGCAAGGACCGGATCGGCCGTTGTCCGTTCCACGATGACAAGACGCCGTCGCTGGTGGTGTCGCCGAAGACGAACCTGTGGCATTGCCTGGGGGCGTGCCAGGCGGGCGGGTCGGTGATCGACTGGGTGATGCGGTGCGAGGGTGTGTCGTTCCGCGAGGCGGTGGAGCGGTTGCGGGAGCAGACCGGCGACGGTGTGGCGGTGACCGTGAAGCCGACGGTGTCGATCGCCGCGGCGGCATCGGCCGCGGATGATGCGGCGCTGCTGGGCGGCGTTGTGGACTATTACCATGCGACGTTGAAGCAGAGTCCGGAAGCGCTGGCGTATCTGGCCAGGCGCGGCCTGGATCATGCCGACGTTGTCGATCACTTCCGGCTGGGCTTTGCCAATCGCACGCTGGGCTACAGTCTTCCGGCTATGCAGGTGAAGGCGGGCGCGGCGCAACGCGGCGCGTTGCAGCGCGTGGGCATCTACCGCGACAGCGGGCATGAGCACTTCAACGGTTCGCTGGTGGTGCCGGTGTTCGATGCGGCGGGTCACGTGACCGAAATCTATGGCCGCAAGATCAACGACCGGCTGCGTGAAGGCACGCCGATGCATCTGTATCTGCCCGGGCCGCATCGTGGCGTGTTCAACGAAGCGGGCTTGATCGGCCAGGAGGAAATCATCCTCTGCGAAGCGCTGATCGACGCGCTGACGTTCTGGTGTGCGGGCTATCGCAACGTGACGTCGAGTTACGGCATTGAAGGGTTTACCGACGAACTGCTGGCCGCGTTCCATCGCCACGGCATCCGTCGTGTCTTGATCGCGTATGACGCCGATGCGGCCGGCGATGCGGCGGCCGGGAAGCTGGCGCCGCGGCTGATCGGCGAAGGCTTCGATGTGTATCGCTGTCGCTTCCCCAAAGGCATGGACGCGAACGCGTATGCGCTGAGCGTGAAGCCGGCGGCAAAATCGCTCGGCTTGGTGATCCGGCAAGCGGAGTGGTTGGGCAACGGCACGCCGCCGTCTCGGCCGCTTCCAACGTTGGAAGTCTCGGCGGCGAAGCCGGAGCGCGCCGCGCCGCCGCCGCTGGGCGAGCTGCTGTCGGAACGCGCTGCTGCAATCGCGCCCGCCCCCGTCGCGGTGGCGCCACCTTCTTCTTTAGCCGCCGCTGTTGCCTTGCTGGACTTGCCCGAACCCCCCGCGCACCGCGTGCCGCCGAGTGCGCCGTCCTTCCCGGTAGAAATCACCGACCAGGAGCTGCGCCTGGCGCTGGGCGAGCGCCACTACACGGTGCGCGGTATCGACAAGAACCTGTGCTACGACGTGCTCAAGGTGTGGATCAAGGTCACGCTGGGTAGCTTTGTCCACATCGATACGGTGGAGCTGTATGCGGCCAAGCAGCGGCAGGCGTGGACCCGGCAGGCGGCGATCGAGCTGGGTGTGTCCGAAGAGGTGACGCGGTCGGACCTGGCGGCACTGCTGCGCGTGGTGGAGCAGCGGCAGGATGAACTGATCCGGCAGAAGCTGCAGCCCGCCGCTGCGGCCGCGGCGCCGGCGCTGTCGACCGCCGAGCAGGAGGCGGGTCTGGCGCTGTTGCGCGATCCGAATCTGCTGGATCGCATTGCGGCGGATGTGGAAGCCACGGGTGTGGTGGGCGAGGCGAGCAACGCACTGGTCGCTTACCTGGCCTGCGTGTCGCGCAAGCTCGATAAGCCGCTGGCGGTGCTGATCCAGTCCACGAGTGCGGCGGGCAAGTCGACGCTGATGGACGCGCTGCTGGCGCTGATGCCGGAAAGCGAGCGCGTGCATTACTCGGCCATGACCGGGCAAAGCCTGTTCTACCTGGGTGAGCACAGCATGAAGCACAAGATTCTGGCGATTGCCGAGGAAGAAGGCGTGCGCCAGGCGGCGTATGCGTTGAAGGTGTTGCAGTCGCAAGGCGAGCTGACTATTGCGAGCACCGGCAAGGATCCGACGACGGGTCAGCTCGTGACGCAGGAATACCGGGTCGAAGGGCCGGTGATGCTGTTCCTGACGACGACGGCGATCGACGTGGACGAAGAACTGCTCAATCGCTGTCTGGTGCTGACGATCAACGAGAGCCGCGAGCAGACGGCGGCGATCCAGGCGCGCCAGCGCCGTGCACGCACGCTGGACGGTTTGCTGGCCAAGGCGACGAGCGACGCGGTGCTGGCGGCGCATCGGGCCGCCCAGGCGCTGCTGCGGCCGCTGGCGGTGGTCAATCCGTTCGCCGAGCAGTTGACGTTCGCGAGTGATCGCGTGCGGCTGCGGCGCGATCACGCGAAGTACCTGGCGCTGATCGACAGCATTGCGCTGCTGCACCAGTACCAGCGGCCGGTGCGCTCGGTGATGCACAGCGGTGCGGCGCTGGAGTACGTGGAAGTGACGGCTGAGGACATTGCGCTGGCGAATCGTCTGGCGCATGAGGTGCTGGGGCGGTCACTCGATGAATTGCCGCCGCCGACGCGGCGGGTGTTGGCGCAGGCGGTGGATTACGTCCGGCTGCGGGCGGCCGCGCAGCGCATCGATCACAGTGCGGTGAGGTTTACGCGGCGTGAGCTGCGCGAGCATGCGGGCTTGAGCGATACGCCATTGCGGTTACATCTGGATCGCTTGGTGGAGCTGGAATACGTCGTGCTGCACGCGGGCCGCAACGGCCAGCGCTTCAGCTATGAACTGCTGTTCGATGGCGACGTGACGACGGATGCGCCGCAGGCGGTGGGCTTGATCGATGGGGCGTCGTTGCAGAAATCTGTGCCTACGACGCCCAACCTCGCTAGCGCAGCAGCCGGCCTTGCTAGCGAATCGGCAAACCTCGCTAGCCGCTTGCTAGCACCTTGCTACGAGCTTGCTAGCACCTTGCTAGTGCCGGAAACACCCCGCAACGCGAGCGCTGACGCCATTCTTCCTTCTTTAGCCGCTGTCTCTGAAGAAAACGCACTTCTGGAGAAGAAGAAAAAGCCTGCATCGCATCGTAACGGTGCGTCGTACGCGGGCGGCGTGGTGCGGGCGGAGTGCTGAGGTGCCGCGGCGCGGTGACGTCGGTGCGAAGCGTCGTGCGCTGGAGACGCCGGAGCACGCCGACAGCGTGTCGGCGTGGATGCTGCGCTATCTGGCGCATGAGCAGACGCTGGGTGTGACTGAGCGCTCCTGGGGCCGTATCCGTGACGATCTGGTGCGCTTCCACGACTGGT
>JAAFHE010000174.1 GCA_013298265.1 Lysobacterales bacterium
GCCACCACTTCCACCGCCACCACTTCCACCGTCACCACTTCCACCGCCACCACTTCCGCCGCCACCACTTCCGCCGCCACCACTTCCGCCGCCACTGTCGTCACCGCCGCCGCCGCCGTTACCGGCCGAGGGCGTCGTCGGAAAAACGCCGCTGATGACGACACCGTTGCGCACCAGCTCGATCACCATGCCGCGCGGATCAAAGTCCAGCAGCTGCTTGCCCGGCTCGGCGGGTGCGCTGAACTCGATCTCGCCGTGCGTACCGCCCGGTACGGTGCTGACTGTAAGGGTGCCGCGATCGGAGCCCCCAACGCGGACAACATAGTTGCCGGCCGGAACATCTTCCGCCTCCACCGAGAAATCGGTGCGGCCGTTGCGGCCTTCCAGTTCCGCATCCAGCTCCGGGCCGTCGTTGCCGCCGGACTCCACATGCATGACGTAGCGGCCGCTGACCGGTGCAATGCCAGCGCCGCCACCAGAGCCACCACCCGAAGAACCGCCGCCTGCCGCTGTACCCAACGTGGTCGACAGCACCACGTTGCTGCCGCTCAGGATCTCGATGCGCTGGCCGCGCGGATCGAAGTCGAGCAAGGCATGCCCCGCATCCACCGGACTGCGGAACTCCAGTTCACCGCGCAGATCATTGACGGGGCCACTGACGCGGATGGTGCCGCGGTTGCTTCCGCCGACACGCAGAACGTAGCTGCCGGCCGGCAAATCCTCGATCTCGACCTTGAAGTCGGTCGAGGCGCTGCGCTGCTCGAACTCAACCTTGCCGGAAGCCGGCGGGGCGCCGGACTGGAAGAACTGCACGATGCGCAGGTCGCTGCTCGACGACGGACGATCGTCGGATATTCCACCGCTGCAGGCGGCGTTGTACAGGCTGGTCAGGCGCTTGATAGGCATGCTGCCGCGCGGCAGGCGAGTGTCGTCCGGCGTAAAACGCACCGTGCCGTCATTGCAATCGCTGAACGCGAATTCCAGCGTGCCCCAGGGGCTCGAGGTCACAGACGCCGGGTTGAAGCCGTTGTCGAAGGCACCGCCCCGCGACTCGGCCACCCGCACGGTAGCGCGATCGCCATTGACTGCACCGGTGCCGACCAGCCAGATCTGTCGTCCACTCGTATCATATGTAAACCAATATACAACGAGTGTTTTTCCCTGGCCTGCAGCGATCACCTCCAAACTGAAGCCGTGACCCGCATGACCAGGGTCGAACCAGCTGGCGGAGAATTCCCGGGTAATGGAGACGGCACTGGCATTTCCCGCCAGTGCGGCGAGACCGGCGAGCGCCAGTCGGCAAAGCGGCAAACAGAATCGGTTCATGGGGGGTCTCCGGTTTGAGGGGCGGCGCACGTGGCGTCGTGGTTACATGCTCAGTGACAGGACTACCCGGCTCAATAGGTGAATACACCCAGCCGAGGGTGGGAGCGAAGCCCAATTGGTGCTTGTCGACGCGATGGCTCGTCGGCGTGTGAGTGAATTCACTCAGCAAACGCTAGGAGCGTCGCTCAGCCAGAGAAATTTGTGATGATCTGCCCTCGACGCAGACGAGCCAGAGGACTAGGGTTCGTCCCGCACGCTGTGAGGAGAGGGGGGCACGCGATGCGCGGACTACACGACGCCATCATCAAGACCATTGCACTGATCGGGCTGTCCTGTTCCGTCACCGCGGTACAGGCCAGCATCGTGATCACCATCACCGGGCGCAAGGTAAAAGCGGAGATCAGCCTGCCCGGACCAGGTGCCACGACCTACGATTCCGACTTCGAGCTCGAGTTCGACAATCCGCAGAACCTGACCGTCGCCTGCCTGGGCCTGGATGCGGACGTGCTCGACGCGGGCGAGATCGCGGCCGTCACCGCCCGCCTTCCCGATCCGGCGAACATGATCATCGACCCCGTCTTTCCCGTGCGGATCACGGTCGAGCCTCCCGCGGCCTGCGGGCTCGCCTTCGACAACGATCTCGACGTGCAATGGCGTGCCATCGACCTCGTGTACGCCGCCGGCTCACCTTATCGGCTGATGAAAGCGCCTGTGGCCGGCAGCTTCCGTGATATTACTGGCGCCGTCAGCGCCGGCAGCGTGCGTGTGCGCGGCAGCACCGGCGGGTTCTCCGAGTTTGTGTTCGTCAAGGACCTCAATCCGGACTACACGCCGGAAGCGACCGCGCTGTTTGCGCAACTGAATACCCGACTGTCCGACCCGGCACTATCGGCAACCGTGAAGTCCACGCTGCAGATGGATGCCGATGTCAGCCGGGCTGCGTTTGTTGCGGGCAACTACACCGCTGCAATCGCGAGCCTGAACGACTTTGACCTGCATGCATCTGCTCTGGTAGGTGATGATTCGCTACCCAATCGCTGGCGCTCGCTGCGCGACCTGGTCGACCACGAGGGCGAGCTGATCAGCCTGTCGGATTCACTAAAATTCACATTGGGAAGATTGAACGGAGTGCCCTGACCTGTGCCCGCCTTGCTGATCCTTCATCTTCCACGACAGCCCGTGCTGCAGCGCGTGCTCAACGATGGGGACAGCGTGCTGCTGGGCCGGGCGGCAGAATGCGACATCGTCGTGAACCATGACTCGGTCTCCCGTCAGCATGCCCGGCTTCACTACTCGGCTGAGCAAGGCTGCGTCGTCCAGGACCTCGGCTCCAAGAACGGTATCCGGATCGACGGCAAGCGCAGCGATACCGCAACCCTGCGCAACAGCGACTGGTTTGCCCTGGGCGACGTGTTCTGTCAGCTGCGCCTCATGGATGACGGATCGGCGCAGGCGCTAGGCCAGCAAGCCACGCTCAAGCGGCATAGCTCCAGCGCCTGGACGCGCCGGCTGGATCAGGATTCCGACGCAGAGCTGCTGCTGAAGACCACGCTGGCCGGCATTGTCGAATTGGCGGACTGCCGGCGTGGCTTCCTGCTTGCCGCTGGCGGCGGCGGGCAACTGGAGGTACGGGTCTGTACAGCGCTTGAACCGGAAGCCCTGTCCGGGCGCGCGTTTCTTGGTAGTCGCAGCGCAATATCGCGTGCGATGCACGATCGCCGGGCTGTTTTTCTTTCCGACCGCCCCGAATGCGCATGGCTGCGGGATCAGGTCAGTGTCATAGCGCGGGGCATTCGTGCCTTGGTCGCACTGCCACTGATTCACGACGGACTGCTGCTTGGGGTTGCCTACGCCGACAGCGACGAGGAGGCCAAGCATTTCACCGAACTTGACGCGGAACTGCTGGGGGCGTTCGCCGACCGCGCAGCCACCGCCCTCGCCGCGGCCGATCTGGAAGCGGCATTGAGCCGCATGGAGTCATGGCTCTCACTGGACGAAGGCGTGGCACCCGGCGCGACGCGGCAACCCTTAAGCTGGTCGACCCTAGATCCACCCCGCAGCCAATGACCCAGCCCGGCCGTCCCCTGGACCACGTCAGACCCTTCAGCGCGTCCACTGTGACCGGGCTGCTGGCCTCGGCGGAGCTACTTCCGGGTGATCGCGTCGCCGATCGCTACGTGATTACGCGGCTGCTGGGCATGGGCGGGATGGGGGTGGTCTACCATGCTCAGGACACCGAGCTGGGCGTCGACGTCGCGCTGAAAATTCTGCGCCCGGACCTGGCTCATCGCGACGACGCTTTCGACCGGTTCCGGCAGGAATTGCTGCTGGCGCGCCAGGTCTCCAGCCCGCACGTTGTGCGTATCCACGATCTCGTGCGCCACGGCCAGGCATGGCTCATCAGCATGGACTACGTCTCCGGCCGCTCGCTGGAGGAATGCCTCGCCGAGCAGGGCCGCCTCCCGCCGGCCCAGGCGCTGGACATCACGCGCCAGCTGGCGCTGGGGTTGCAGGCCGCTCACCAGCGTCAGGTCGTTCATCGCGACCTCAAGCCGGCCAACGTGCTGATCAACGACGCGGGCGAAGTGCTGATCACCGACTTCGGTGTTGCCCGGTCGGCCGGCCGCACCGGCCTGACGGCTAGCGGCATGATCATCGGCACACCGGAGTATCTGTCACCGGAACAGGCAAGGGCCGATCCGGTTGACGCACGCAGCGATCTGTACGCGCTGGGGCTGCTGCTGTACGAAATGCTCACCGGCACACTGCCGTTCCGTGGTGGCACTGCGGCAGAAATGCTGGCGCAACGCATGGTGCGTACGCCGCCTTCGCCGGTGCTCACGCACCCGGACCTGCCGGATTTTGCCGTCCGCCTTTGCATGCGCCTGCTGGAGCTGAAGCCGACCCGGCGGCTACAAACCGCGGCGGAGGTGGTGCAGGCGATAGATCGCGGTACCCTGCCGGGCCTTCCACGCGCACCCCTCTACTGGCCGGTCCGCGCCGCGTTGGCGGGCGCGCTGCTCGCCCTGACGCTGGGCGCCTACTGGTACGCGGTTCGTGATCCTGCGCCGGCCACGCTCGCGCCTCCCGCGATAGTTCGCATAGATGTACTGCCGCTACCGTTTGTCGTGGAATCCCCGGACCCTGCTGACACGGCACTGGCCAGAGGCATTTGGCACTACCTGGTGCTGCGCCATACCGGTAGTGGTGCGCTGCTCAATGACGCCATCCGCGCCGAGCGTGGGCTCAGTGAGCTGGGTTACGACAGTGGCACGGCGCGTCGCTACCGCGAACGTGTGCGCAGCCTGTTGCACGCTGACCGCTTGCTCGAGGGCACGCTGTCGCGCAGCGGCGCCGCATGGCAGCTGCAGCTGAGCCTCTACGCGAACGATCCGACCAAGCCCGGCTGGCAGTCCAGCGCCACGTGGTCGACGCCGGCCGGACTGCCGGCGGCATTGGGCACGCTCACGCAGGCGCTGCATCGTCAGCTCGGTGAAGTGGCGGTGGCCGGTACGTGGCCGGATGCGGATGTGCTGCGTGCCGTGGGCGAGGCTTCCGACCTGCGCAATCCGCAGCCGCCGCCACCCCTGCTCGCTGCCGCGGCGAAGACAAATCGAGATGCCACATTGTGGCAAATGCTGCTTCGTGCACATGACCGCCTGGGCCGTTCGGCCGAAGCCGAGGCCGCCGCGCGCGACGCGCTCGACGCTCTGGCCGGTCAGGACGACCTTCCGGCGATTGAAGCAAGAGGCTATGCGAGCCTGCTGCTCGCGGATCAGGCCGGCGCCATTGCACTGTTCCGGCAAGCGCTCGAGCGTGCGCCCGAGGACCTGCCCACGCAGCTCATGCTGGCGCGCGCCGAAGGGGACAGTGGGAATCTGGATGAGGCGCAGACCATCTTGCGCCAGGTGGTGCTCGCCGATCCGCGCAATGCCGATGCGTGGTTCGCGCTGGGCAAGTTCGCCATCATGCAGGGCCAGCACAAGCAGGCGGTGGACGAATATCTGGTGCGTGCCATGGTGCTGGCCAACCGCTTTGAGGATCAGCGGCTGCGCGCCGATGTGACCAATGCGCTGGGCCTGGGCTACCGGCATCTGGGACAGCTGGATCCCGCCCAGGAGCAGCTGGAACACGCCGTGCAGCTGCGTAGCGCCCTGGGCGACAGACGCGGACAGGCCATGAGCCTGCGCAACCTCGCCACCACGCACGCCATCCGTGGCCATTTCGATCAGGCGGACGCCGCGCTGAGCCAGGCACGCCAGATCCTCGTGCCGCTCGGCGACGCCGGAGCCATGGCCGGACTGACCAACGATGTCGGCGTATTGGCCGAAGAACGCGGCAACTACAAGGACGCCCTGGCCGCCTATCGTGAAGCGCTGAGTTTCCGCCAGAGTCTGGGTAAACCGCGGGAAATCGCCGAAAGCCTTCTGAACGTCGGTTTTGCGTATTACCAGCTGGGCGAATTCGACAACGCGCAGGTGTACTGGGAACAAGCTGCCACGGTGTATGCGGGTATCGACGATCCCGGCGGGACGGTGCGCACTCAGCAGAATCTGGCACTTGCGCAGATCGCCCGTGGCGAATTTGCGCGCGCACGCACGGCGCTGGATGCCAGCCTGGCCAAAGCCGAGTCCCAGCAGATGGCAGAAGAGCGTGCCGTGAGTCTGGCCAGTCTGGCCGAACTGGATCGCCTCGAGGGGCATTTCGCGCGCGCGCTTGAACGCGCCGCCCAAGCCTACGACCTGTTCGTGCGCGCGCAAGATTCCCGCGGCACCACCGAGATGCAGTTGCTGCGCGGAAAGGCGCTGGCCGATATCGGCGACTGGGATGCGGCGGCAGCCAGCACCGCAGCCCTGAACGCCGGCACGGTTGCCGGCAGCGAACAGTCGGCGCAGCTGGCCCTGCTCGAAGCGCAGATCGCGCTGGGCCGCGGCAACGCAGACCTCGCTGCTGCTGCTGCCGAGCGTGCCCTGGGCCACGCCCGTGCATGCCACGGACTTGCCCTGGAATTCGCGGCTCATCTGTACAAAGCCGAGGCGTTGCTGGGACAACAGCGCAGGACGGATGCTCGTGCGTCACTCAAAAAAGCACGCACGATTCAAGAGCGATACGCCAGCGTGCCGCTAAGGCTGGAACTCGCGCTCACGGCCCTGCGCGTCGATCCCGCGCAGGCGGCGGCGAGCTACCGCGACGCACTGGTCCTGCTCGCCCGTCTGCCCGCGTACGGCCGCGCCCTGCTGGTGCATGCCCAGTACGCACTCAGCCCCGGCGCGACGGCTGATGCCGCCGAGCAGGCGCGTCAGCGTGGCAGCAGCGCGGTGGCCGCGCTGGAGAGCCAGATCCCCGCCGGCAGCCGTGCCGCCTTCCACACGCTATGCGTCCGCCTGGGACTGGCGGGCGCGATGCAACCGTGAGCCCGTCCATGCGCGAGAAAACTGCGGCAGATTCCGGTAACGATGAAATCCGCTCGACCCTGCTGCGCCTGCGCACCGAACAGGAACGCCTGTTCGTGCAACTGCGCAACGGCGAAAAGCACTTCCGCCAGCTTGCCCGCTCCGTATGGCGGGTGCAGGAAGACGAGCGCCGACGCCTCGCCCGTGACCTGCACGACGGCATTGGCCAGCACCTCACCGCGTTGCGGCATCGCCTGGACCAGATCCCGCCTGGCGCGGATGCGAACGGCATGCTCGTCCAGGCCGTGGAACTCTGCGATATTGCCATTCGGGAAACCCGAACATTGTCGCGTTTGCTGCGTCCGCAGGTACTGGATGATTTCGGTCTTCCCGCGGCACTGAGCTGGCTGGCGCGCACGTTCCGCGAAAGCAGCCGGCTGCAGGTCGACGTGGAACTGGGCGATGTTCCCGACGATCTCGATGGCGAGCTGGCCACGCTGCTGTTCCGTGTCGCCCAGGAGTCGCTGACCAATGTCGCGCGCCACGCCGCCGCCGACACCGTGGTAATCAGCGTGAACCGCCGGGGCGAGAACATTCACCTGCTGGTCGTCGACGACGGCTGCGGCTGCAATGTCGAGGACGCGTTGTCGAAATCAAGTTCCGGTCTGAGTACCGGAATTGCCAGCATGCGCGAGCGGGTTCTTCTTTTCGGCGG
>JAAFHE010000173.1 GCA_013298265.1 Lysobacterales bacterium
CCCCAAGGCTTATGACGACGACGCCGAGTTCTGGAAAGACCTGCCGATCCGAAGCTTCACAGTCACGGACATGAAGTGGCACGACGGTGAGCTGTTCGTGTCGGGCCTTTCGAACCAGGATTTTGCCTCGAGCCTCTGGAGAACCGGATATCCGTTCGGCAAGGACGCCAGGATGACCTCGTTGGAGATGTTCCATACCACACACAACCAGATCGAGACACGCGCGCCGATCATGGCTTTCGACTTCGCCACACTCGATGGAAAGCCTTATCTGATCGCCGCCTATACATGCACGCCACTGGTCACGATCCCGATGTCCGATCTCAAGGATGGTGCGCATGTGCGCGGCAAGACCGTCGCTGAGCTGGGCTACGCGAACACTCCCGCTGACATGGTCAACGTCCAGCGCATGGAGAACGGCAAGCCCACCGAGTACCTGATGCTCATCAACATCGAGCGCAGCTCCAATTTCATTGCCGCCGCGTCGATTGCAGCGGCCACCGCCAAGCCAGGGCTCAATAGCTTCGTCCCGTTTGGACAGGTGACGGGTGTCGAGGCGATGCATATGCCCTATGCCGGCGTTACCCGGCTCGACAACCAGTCTGACAAGCTCTTTGTGGCACTACGCAACGAAGTAACCACTGGCCGAGCCCAGCTGGTGTCCTACGACAAGAACTTGAACATGCGCATTACTGATTTCGTGTCGGAGTACCTGTTTCCCGACTATGTCTACGACGACGCACAGCGTCAGTCGATGAAGCCCGTGCAGGACATGATGAAGCGGCTCGAAGGCGTGGAAAATCGGATCACGGAGTAGATCGCTACACCGTCGATTCCTGTCATCACCGCCCGATGCACGATCACGTCCTCGAACCCTTGCCAAGGATCAGCGCCACAATGAAAGCCTCGCTCCGGTTCGTCGCCCTCTGTTTGCTCGTATCGATCCACCCAGTTGCTGGGGCGGCACCGAGCCGCGAGGCAACGGCCGACATGATCGTGCACAACGCGCGCGTCACGACGCTGGACGAACGGCAGCCGAACGCGCAGGCCGTCGCGATCCGTGACGGACGCTTCACCGGCGTGGGCAGCGACGAAGACATGTTGCGGTTCAAGAGCGCTACCACACGCGTCATCGACGCCGGCGGACGGCGGCTGATACCTGGCCTCAACGACTCCCACTCGCACTATCTGCGTGGAGGCCCTTCGTTCAACCTGGAGCTGCGATGGGATGGCGTCGACAGCCTCGCCAAGGCGTTGGCACTGGTTCGGGAGCAGGCCCGGCGGACACCCAAGGGGCAATGGGTTCGCGTGGTAGGAGGCTTTACCCCGTGGCAATTCGCCGAGCGCAGGCTGCCCACGCCCGCGGAGCTCACTGAAGCTTCGCCGGATCGACCCGTGTTTGTGCAGTATTTCTACAGCGTCATCGTGCTGAACCGGGCGGGGCTGGACGCACTCAAGATTGGCGCGGACTTTGTCGCACCCGATGGTGCAACGCTGGAGAGGGACGGTGCCGGCAAGCCGACCGGGAACATTTATGCGTCGCCACGGCCAGATCTGTTCTACCAGCTGCTGGCGATGCTGCCGAAACCCAGCGCCGAGGAGGCGCGCAACGGTACGCTGCAGCTGTTCCACACGCTCGCGCGCTACGGACTGACCAGCGTCATCGACGCGGGTGGCGGTGGATTCGCCTACCCGGAGGACTACGGCGCCTCCACGGCGCTCGTCGACCAAGGCCGGTTGCCACTGCGGGTCTCGTTCTATCTCTTCGCACAGCATCCCGGAAAAGAACTGGAGGATTACGCGAACTGGATGAAATCCAATCGGATCGGCCAGAACCGCGACGAGCACCGCGACCACGGTTTCGAGCTCGAGGGGGCCGGTGAATGGGTGCTGGCGAAAGCCGGAGACTTCGAGAACTTCCGTTCCGACCGACCGACCCAGGCGGCGTCGATGGAGACGGATCTCAAGCCGGTGATTTTGCTTTTCGTCAAGAAGCGTTGGCCGTTCCGGATTCACGCCACCTATGACGAGTCGATCGTGCGCATTCTCGACGTGATCGAGACCGTCAACGCCGAGGTCCCACTGGACGGTCTGCGCTGGGCGATCGACCACGCAGAGACCGTCCAGCCGGCGACGCTGGACCGGATCAAGGCACTGGGTGGCGGAATCGCCCTGCAGGACCGGATGTATTTTCTGGGCGATGACTTCGTCGAGCGATACGGTGAAGCCGCGGGCGCAAGGACGCCGCCGCTGCGCGCGTTGCTTGATCGCGGATTGCCAGTCGGCATGGGCACCGATGCCACGCGCTCCTCGTTCAACCCGTGGCTCGGCTTGCACTTCCTCGTGAGCGGCCGGGTAGCCTCCGGGCGCCAGGTACTGGCACCGGAAAACCGGCTTTCGCGGGAAGAAGCCTTACGTTTGTATACCGTGGGCAGTGCGTGGTTCTCGCAGGAAGAACAGGAAAAGGGGCGCATTGCGCCCGGACAGCTCGCCGATTTTGCTCTGCTGACGGACGACTACATGAGCGTCCCCGCCGAGCGCATACCGGCCATCGCATCGGCGCTCACCGTGGTCGGCGGACGCCCCGTGCACGGCCGAGACCGTTTCGCGACCTTGGTCACGCGGCGTGCACCGGCGGTACGACCCTCGTGGTCTCCGGTCGCGTACCTCCCGGCTTTTCACGCACCGGGAAATTGAGTCTTGGGACTGTCCGGCGAACCGCCGCTTCCCCGTGAACCCGCTCTCTCGGCATGATCGCCGTTGCTCGGGGTTGTTCAGTACGCGCCTGACGCCAGAAAACCCGCGTCGTCGCGAAGCTTTCAAAGTCAGCCATCACTGAACTACGCGCCAATCTCGCACCCATGCAGATCGCCAATGAACGGCTGGAGCACAGCTAGAAGCGTCTGCTTGTTCCGGACCTGGATGAAGCCGCTCGGGACCATGGCGAGATGTGGTGGCGGGCGGGTGAGCACCTGGGTGCGAGTGCGCCTCAGACAACAACGAACGATTGCAACGCGTCGCCATTCTTGCGGGCGGCACGCATCGGCATATGGACGGTGCGCGCCGACTGTTCGGAGACGGGATTGCATCCAGTTACGACGCCTTGCTCGACACGCAAAGAGAGTCCGATGCCGTCGATCCTGCGTAAGGCGCGGAAGACGGGCCTGTGCCAGGGGTTGGCACTTAGCGCGGTTGCGGGAGACGGTTCAGGCGATCGGAGCGCACAGCCGCAGCATCCATCCAGAAGCAAGCGCCACCATGACCCGTGGCAGCAGTGTTCCGGAATGCCGCGGCCAGGCCGGTAGAGGATCAACGCCCATGCCGCCGGCCGCGCCACGCTCAGTCCTCGTCCGCCTCGACGCGCGCATAACCCGCCGGCACCGCGACGTCGAACAGTCCCGGCGCGAACTCGGTGTCGAATACGAAGCGGTACTCGATCTGCAGGCCACCGCTGCGTGTGCGCATCTCCAGCGGCAGGCCGTCGGCATCGGCCCACAGCTCTGCGGCGTCACCGCCGAGATCGACGAGCCAGCCGCGCGCGGGCTGCCCGGCGATCGTGCGCGCCTCAGGCAGCGGGATCGCCGTGCCGCTGTAGCGACGCAGCTTGTCGAGCCACGCGAGGTCGCTGCCCGTCGCAGCCTGCGGCGTGATCGTGGCGACGACGGCCTGGCGTTCAGCGTGCAGCAGCGTGAGCACGCGGCCGCGCCGCGGATCGACGATGACGCTGAGCGACTCGCCGATGTCGGTGCGCGTGGCGCCGGCATTGTTGACGCGTGTGCGCGAGGTCATCCGCACCTCGCCGCCGTGACGCTGCACGACGTCCATCTGCAGCGTGCGGAACTGACGGAAATGCGCCTGCACCGCGGCGAATGCATCGCCGTGTCCCGACAGGAGCGGCAGGCCGATCGCGAGCGCGACGACGGCCACGGCCGCAAGGCCGGCGGTCAGCCAGCCGCGCAGCGCGGGCCGGCGGCGGGGTGAACGGGCCTGCAGCGCGGAAGCGAGGCGTGTCTGTGCGGCATCGACGGCAGCGGCGGGGACTTCCTGTGCGACCTGCACCGCGTCGGCCAGTGCGGGCGAAAGCCTTTCTTCGGTCGGGGTGATCAAGGGGAAACCTCCGTGATGCCATCGCCGAGGCGCGCTTCGAGTCGTCGGCGCGCGCGATGCAGGGTGACGTGGGTGGTATTGCTCGTGATAGCGAGCACGCGGGCGATGTCGTCGATCGCCATGCCTTCGAGGTAGCGCAGGCTGAAGCACTGCGCCTCGCGCGGCGACAGATCCCGCATGGCGGCGCGCAGGCGTCGCGCACGCTCGTCGGCGGCACCGATATCCTCGCTCGACACGGCGGACTCGGTTGCCTGCGCACGCCAGAGGGGCAACAGGCGCCACCAGCGGCGCTGCTGGCGCTGCCGGTCGATCGCGCGGCGCACGGCGGCGGCAGTCAGGAAGGCGGGCCAGGAGACGATGCCGCGCGGCGGCTGTTCGAGCAGCGACACGAAGACGTCCTGCTGCACGTCCTCGGCGAGCGCGGCATCGCCGAGCACGCGGAACGCGGCGCGGAACACGAGCGGACCGTAATGGCGGGCCAGCGCGGCCGGCGTATCGGTGATGGTGTATTCGGTAGCGGGGTCTACGGTCACTCCGGTCTCCAGTACAGCCAGGGCAAGCCTATCGGGCGCTCCTGTACAGCGTGCCGACCGTGATGACGTGCGAACACAGGGAAACTTACGGTTGCCGGACCTGTAAGTTTCGCCGCGCGAGCACGTCATTCGGGGCGAACCCAACGCGGAGGCCCTCCATGCAACCGTCACCCTGGCTTTCTTTCGCACACCGTGTCGGCCGCGGCCTGTGTCATCTGGCAACCGCCGCCCTCGTGATCGCGTCATCCGCTGCCGCGGCCTTGCCGACGACAGCAGCCCTCGACGCCGAGGTCGCTCGTGCGATGGCGGCGACCGGCGCACGCGGCCTTGCCATCGCGATCATCGACGCCGGTCGCGTGCAACAGGTGCGCAGCTATGGCCATCGCAACGAACGCGGCGATCCGCTGCAGGCCGACACGGTCATGTATGGCGCGTCGCTGACGAAGACCGTCTTCGGCTACACCGTGATGCGTCTCGCGGATGAGGGACTGCTGGAACTCGATCGTCCGATCGCACACTACCTCGCCAAGCCATTGCCCGACTATCCGGACGAGGACCGGTACGCGCCGTGGTCGGACCTCGCCGGCGATGAGCGCTGGCGCCGGTTGACACCACGCATGCTGCTGACACACAGCGCGGGGTTCGCGAACTTCGCCTTCCTCGAACCCGACGGTCGGCTGCGTTTCCACTTCGAGCCGGGCACGCGCTACGCCTACTCCGGTGAGGGCATGATCCTGCTTCAATTCGTGATCGAACGCGGCCTTGGCGTCGAGCTTGGCGAAGCGATGCAGCGCCGCGTGTTCGACCGGTTCGCAATGCGCAACACCAGTCTGCGCTGGCGCCCCGACTTCGCCCGCAACCTCGCCGACGGCTGGCGTGCCGACGGCAGCATCGAGCCGCACGACGAGCGCAGCACGGTGCGTGCGGCCGGGTCGATGGACACCACGATTGCCGATATCGCGAACTTCGCCGCCGCCTACGTGCGCGGCGACGGCCTCTCTAAGCGCAGTCGTGCTGAACGGTTCAAACCTCTGCTGCCGATCACGACAGCGAGCCAGTTTCCGTCCCTGCAGGCCGAACTGCCGGCAGAGCAAAGGCATGCAGGCCTCGCCGCCGGCCTTGGTGTCATCGTCTTCGACGGCCCGCAGGGTCGCGGATTCATGAAGGGTGGCCACAACGACTCGACCGGCAACACGCTGGTCTGCGTCGAACGGCACCAGCGCTGCGTGGTGATTCTCGCCAACGATGTGCGGGCCGAGCCGGCCTTTCCCGCGCTCGTGCATTTCGTACTCGGCGAAACCGGCGCACCCTGGCGCTGGGAATACGGCGACATGACGTTCTGGACGCCGACGCCAGTCGCACGGACAGTAAATGAATAAGTGGATAGTTGCCTTTTATTCCGCAGCCCCGTAAGTCCGCCGCAGTTCACAGGAGCCGCACTCCAGGAATTTGTTCAGTGCCGCCCACGGGCAGAAGTCACATTCGGCGGCGGTCCGCGTTCTGTTCGCGTTCCAGTTTCGTGCCTGAACTGCCGACTGCGCGCCGTGCCGCTCGCCGATCACGGCGGCGCCGGATGCGGCGAACGTTCCGGCTGCGTTGTCAGCACCAGCGTCGCGCCGGCACCGAGCGTTGCCGACCAGCGCTGTGCGGCGATGGCGCGCAGCTCATACAGTCCGAACGGAGTGACCAGCGCGGCACGCGATAGCGTGCCGTCGCTGTCGAGGGCAACGATGCGCAAGACGCGGCCTGGCCATGCGGACGCTTTGGCGAAGTGCTCAGCGAGCGGCGCGGGCGCGGGCAGCTCGCCGATGCAGCGGCCGCGCTCCAGACGGAACGCGGCATCCAGATCGAAGCGAACTGTCTTGAAGGTGCCGACCAGACGGCGCGAGGCAGGACAGTCTGCCGCGACCAGACCGGTGGGCCGTGGACGGAACGGAGCCGCGAGCAGGCTGGCGCTGGACTCTATCGACGAGACCCACATCGCGTTCGACAACAGGCTGACGGCGGTGTCCTGGCCAGGCCACATCAGCAGTACGCTGCGTGCGCCGGCGGTTATGCCGGCGTGGTGCACGATGCGGTCGCCGTCGGCGTCACGGCCAAGCCGCCAGCCGAAACCGATGTCGTAGTCGCGCTCGTGCGCAGGTGCGCCGCTGGCCAGCAAGGTCGGTTGTTGCATGGCCTGCCAGCGCTCGGCACTGACGATGCGGTGCTCGAGCACACGGCCACCGAACGTCGCCACGGCCTCGGGCGTGGCGGCCAGCCCGCCTCCGGGCCAGGTGTAGCTCATGTCCGTGCGCGGCACGCGCCGGATCGCGCCATTTGCGATGTCGTACAACAGCGAAGCGCTTTCGGCGGACGCAGCACCATCAGCGCCGATCGCCAGCCCGGCCGTCACGTGCTGCCTGACGTAGTCGAGAAAGTGCGCGCCCGAGACGGCCTCGATCACCGCGCCGAGCAGGGTATAGCCCCAGGACGAGTAGCTGTAGGACGTACCCGGTGCAGAGAGCAGTGCGCGTCCGGAGAAGATGCCGACCGCATCGCGGGCCGTGGGATAGCGGACATGACCGAGTTCGTCGATGTCGTTGCCGGCGTAGTGCGGCGCGCCGGAGGTGTGGGATGCAAGCTGACGAACCGTCACCGACGACCAGGCGGCCGGCAGCCAGGGCAAGATTCCGCCTATCGGTGCGTCGATGTCGAGCCGGCCTTCCTCGGCCAGCTTTGCCGCCGCCGTCGCAGCGAAAATCTTGGAGACGCTGGCCAGACGGAACACCGTGTCGCGCCGCACCGGCTTGCC
>JAAFHE010000175.1 GCA_013298265.1 Lysobacterales bacterium
GTGATTTCTTCGCCCTGCTCGGTCCCAACGGTGCCGGCAAGTCGACCCTGATCGGCATTCTTTCGTCGCTCGTCAATGCCACGAGCGGCGAGGCGGAAGTGTTCGGCCGCTCCATTCATCGCGACCGCGGCGGCGCGATGCAGCTGATCGGCCTGGTGCCGCAGGAGCTGAACTTCAACCAGTTCGAAACGCCGTTCGACATCTGCGTGAATCAGGCGGGCTTTTACGGCATCCCGCGCCGCGTGGCCTGCCAGCGCGCGGAGCAGTACCTGCGCCAGCTCAGCCTGTGGGAAAAGAAAGACATGTCCGCGCGCACCCTGTCCGGTGGCATGAAACGGCGCCTGATGATTGCGCGCGCGATGATGAACGAGCCGCGCCTGCTGATCCTCGATGAGCCCACCGCCGGCGTCGATATCGAGATCCGCCGCTCCATGTGGAAGTTCGTCAGCGAGATCAACCGCGCCGGTACGACCGTGGTCCTGACCACGCACTACCTTGAGGAAGCCGAGCAGCTCTGCCGCAACATCGCGATCATCGACAAGGGCAGCATCATCGAGAACACCTCGATGAAGCGCCTGCTCGCGAAACTCGACGTGGAAGCCTTCGTCCTCGATGTGGCGGATATGACCGCGGAGCTGCCGCAGATCGACGGCGTGCGCCTGACGCCGGTCGATGCACATACGCTGGAAGCGGAGATGTCGCGCACGCACGACCTCAACTCGTTGTTCGCCGCGCTCAGTGCGTGCGGCATCACGGTCACCTCGATGCGCAACAAGGCGAACCGGCTCGAAGAACTGTTTGTGCGGCTGGTCGAAGGCAACCACGGCAAGGCCGCGTAAGTTCACGACATTGCGTTTCTGCCAGCGCGCCGCGGTCAGGCACGCGGGCGCGACGCCGCATCACCTCCCTCCCTTTCCATTGCGTCCCTCATGCAAACCCAAGCCAATCTGGTCGCCCTGAGCACCATCGTCCGCCGCGAGATCGCGCGCATCCTGCGCATCTGGGGGCAGACGCTGCTGCCGCCGGCGATCACCATGACGCTGTACTTCTTCATCTTCGGCAACATGATCGGCAGCCGCATAGGCGAGATGCAGCCAGGCATCAGCTACATCGACTTCATCGTGCCCGGCCTGATCATGATGAGCGTCATCCAGAACGCTTACGGCAATATCTCCAGCTCGTTCTTCGGCTCGAAGTTCGGCCGCTATGTCGAGGAAATGCTGGTGTCGCCGATGCCGAGCTGGGTGATTCTGGCCGGCTATGTCACCGGGGCCGTGGTACGCGGCCTCATCGTCGGCGCGATCGTGCTCGGCGTGGCGATGTGCTTCACCGACATCCGCATCCACCATCCGCTGGTTACGCTGACCACGTTCCTGCTGACCGCGGTGGTATTCGCGCTGGCCGGCTTCGTCAACGCGGTCTATGCGAAGAAATTCGACGACATCGCCATCGTGCCGACCTTCATCCTGACACCGCTGACCTACCTCGGCGGCGTGTTCTATCCGGTCAGCAGCCTTGGCGAGCCCTGGCATACGGTGTCGCTGGCCAATCCCATCGTCTACATGGTGAATGCGTTCCGCTACGGCCTGCTTGGCGTCAGCGATGTCAGCCTCGGGGTGGCCTACGGGGTCATGCTGCTGGCCGCGGCGGTATTGGGCGCATTCGGCCTGTATCTGCTCCGGCGTGGGGTCGGCCTGCGCGCCTGAGACAGGCCGGACCAGCTCGTCTGGCCGGCGCGAGCGCCTGATGTAAGATGCGCGATTGTCAAGCCAGCGGCCCCGGAGGGATTTCGTAGTCATGGTCAGTCCTGGAGCTTCGCTGGCGGAAACCGCCGCGACCGGCAACGCATTCGCGCGCACCCGCCCCGCCTTCCTCCCGCGACAGCTATCAGAGCAGGAACTCGACCTGTTCGTCAGCAGCGGCGAGCGCCGCGAAGTCGTGCCGCGCGAGATGATTTTCCGCAAGGGCGAGCTGGGTCGAGCGATGTTCGTGATCGAATCCGGCACGATCCAGCTCGAATTCGGCGACGGCATGCCGGACAAGCTGATCGGCGCGCGGGAATTCTTCGGCGAACTCGCCTTGTTCATCGGCAACCACGCGCGCGTGGCCAATGCGGTCGCCGCCGAGGCCAGCGTGCTGCGTGTGATCGAACATGCCGCCTTCGAATCCCTTTTGCAGACCCAGGCGCCCTTGCTAGCGCAGTTCATGCGCCGCTCGTTCTCCTATCTCGTGGCCAGCGAGCAGCAGCTGATCCAGAGCCTCAAGCGGCGCAACGAGGATCTGCTCGTCACGCTGGATTCGCTGCGCCAGACCCAGACCCAGCTATCCACGGCCGAACGTCTCGTACGTACCGACGAGCTGACCGGCCTGTGCAATCGCCGCGGCCTGTATCACTACCTCGATGAGCTGCGCCGCAGCCGAGACACCACGCTACATCTCGGCCTGCTGCTCGTGGACATCGATCACTTCAAGCAGATCAACGACCACTACGGACACCTGACCGGCGATATCGCGCTGCGCGCCGTAGCGCGCGAAGTTCAGCAGGCCGCGGCGGCGATCGATCTGCCCTGCCGCCTCGGCGGCGACGAATTCGCGCTGCTCGTGCAAGTCCGCGATGTCGAAGAACTGCGCGACCGCGCCGCACAGATCACCAACGGCGTACGCGCGCTGCGCTTCCATGCACCCGCCGAAGGACTGCTCGTGAGCGCGAGCGTCGGCGGCAGCCTGTGCCATGAAACCGCCGACTGGTCGGCCTGGTACAGCGACTCGGACTGCGCGCTCTATCTGGTCAAGGGCGAAGGCGGCGACACCTACCGCGTGATTACCTGACCGGCGCAGGCCTGCGCTGGCAGCAGCGGTTCGTCACACCCGCAAATTGCTGCAATGCAGCATAGAAATCCGAGGCCATTCGGACAACGGCCAATGCATTGGTGACCCAGGAGCGCACATTTTTGCGCTAGCCTCAGCATTGTAAGGCGCGTCTCGGATATGGCCGGCTCAATGCCGGCCCACCGGGACGCGTTCGAAACACTGCCGTACGTTCCTGGAGTCTGGGCATGAACGCCTTGGTGTCGCCTGCGGAACCACAATCGACCAACCGTCAGGGCGCACCGCTGCTGCGCACACTGGCCCTGTGTGACCTCGTCGATTCCACGGGACTGGTCGAACGGCTCGGCGACCAGCTCGCCGCGGCGCTGCTGCGCCGGCACGACCGGCTGACGCGCGATCTGATGCTGGTGCACCAGGGGCAGGAGATCGACAAGACCGACGGCTTCCTGATTCTGTTCGAGCGCCCGATCCATGCGATCGCTTTTGCGCTGGACTATCAGCGCGAGCTCGTTCGCCTCAGCCAGGACGAGAAGGTCATCCTACGTGCCCGTGTCGGCGTACATGTCGGCGATGTGGTGGTGTGGCAGAACGAACCCGCCGACGTGGTCCACGGCGCCAAGCCCATGGAAGTCGAGGGCCTGGTCAAGCCGGTCACGGCGCGACTCGCATCACTGGCCCTGCCCGGCCAGATCCTGGTATCCGGCGTCGCCGCCAGTCTCGCCCAGCGCGCCCACGGCGAACTTGGCGCCAATGCCGACCGCACGCGCTGGATCAACCACGGCCGCTATCGCTTCAAGGGCGTGCCCGAACCGCTCGTCGTCTATGAAGTCGGCGAAGCCGGCATCGCGCCGCTGCGCCTGCCGCCCTATTCGGGCAAGGCCTGGCGTGAAGTACCCTGGTGGCGCCGTCCCGGCACCATGTTCATCGAAGTCGGCGTCGCCGCTGCGGCGATCGTGCTCGGACTGTGGCTGCTGTTGCGGCCGCCGACGGCAATCGCGTTTGCCGAACGCGACTGGGTCGTACTCGGCGATCTGCAGAACCTGACCGGACAGGCCGCGTTCGACGACACACTGCGTACGGCACTGCGCCTGAGCGTGGAACAGTCGCGCTACGTCAATATCGTTTCCGATCTGCAAGTGCGCGACGCAATCTCGCGCATGCGCCGCGATCCGAAGCAGACCCGCGTCGACCGCGAAGTCGGTGCGGAGATCGCGCTGCGCGAAGGCGCTCGGGCGCTGGTGCTGACGAGCGTCGCCGAAGTCGGCGGCAAGCTGCGTGTGAGTGCCGAGATCATCGACCCGAAGAGCCAGGCCACCGTTTACACGGATTCGGCCGAGGGTGAGGGTGTCGATTCGCTGCTGGTCTCCGTCGATCGCATCAACCAGCAGCTACGTAGCCGTCTCGGCGAATCCCTGGCCCAGGTCGGTGCCGCGAGCCAGCCGCTCGCCAAGGTCACGACCGACAATCTCGACGCGCTGCGTGCGTATTCTCTCGCGCGTAAGGCTGCCACTGAGGGGAGCCGTGACACGGCACTGGATCTGTACGAACAGGCTGCACGCCTTGATCCGAAATTCGCGCTGGCCTATCTCGGTCGCGCAGCGCTGCTGCTCGGCAGCGAAGACACACCGGGCGCTTACGCCGATCTGGTCCGGGCGCAGGCGCTGCGCGAGCGCCTGACGGTGCGCGAACAGCTCTACATGGACGCGCTCGCCGCGAGCTTCGGCAAGCCCGCCGACATTCGCAAGAAATGGAGTCTGCTCGGCGAAATGTATCCGGACCACTACCCGGCCTTCGCCAATCTGGCGCATTTCATCTACGTCTACGAGGGCCGCTTCGCCGAAGCGATCACGATCGCCGGCAAGGCGGTCTCGCCACACTACCCGCGCAGCGGCAACACGCACTACCTGCTCGGTACCTTGGAGCTGGCTAACGGCAATCCGCGGCAGGCGCAGGTCCACCTCGACAACGCCAAAGCGGTCAACGCGCACGAGATGGGGCTGCGTTTCGTCGAACTGGCGGCGAGCGAACGTCGTTTCGCTGATGCCGACAAGGCACTGTCCGAGATACGACTCAGCGGCTTACCGACGAACGATGTCGGCGCGCATCGCGTGCGCATCGCGCTGGCCGTCGACCGCGGCCGTTGGCGCGCAGCGCTGCAAAAAGCCGACGAAGCGGAAGTCGACGCCAGGAACGCCAGCCCATTGGCAGCCCGCATCTACCGCAGCACCAAGCTGTCGCTGCAGAGCATTGCGACGCCCGGCGTCGAGTTCGGGCGCGAGGTCGAAGCGTATGCGCGTATCGAGCAGGCCGCTTTGCGCGATTCTGAAAACCGCGACCGCCCGGGCGCGCTGTTCGGCACGTTCTTCGCGTCCTGGCTGGCGGCACGCAACGGCGACACTGCGCTGGCGAAACGCGTGCTGGCCGACGTCAGCGGTGATTCCGACGTGCGCAACTACCGCTACGTCGCTGATATGGCGGCGCTCGCGCAGGCGCAGATCGCGTTGAACGGCGGCGACGCCGCAGCCGCACTGGCCGCGCTGACGCCGCGTGTAGACGGCGCCGAGCTGTATCTGCTGCACGTCGGCCTGCGCGATGCGCAGCGTGCCGCCGGCGCACTGGACAAGGCCGCCGCGGAGGCACAGTGGCTCGCACAGCATCGCGGTCGCGCCTACGCGGAATTCAATGCAGACGAAACGCTGAAAGCGCTGAATGTGGCGGAATCGAATCTCGCCGTACTCAGCGAAGCGGAAATCGCCGATGCGCGGGGCGATGTCAGCATACGGGCACAGAAGCTGACCGCGTTCCTTCGCCTGTGGCCGGAAGAGGAGCTTCCGGCGCCGCTACGGCGGCGCGCGGAAGCCCTGCTCAACAACGGCGAACGCCCTCAGCTACGGCAGAGCGAATGAATGGTCATCGAGCCCTTGCTGGTGAGCTGCTGTTGAATCGTTGCACGTGACTCGCGCAGGGTTTGCGGATCGGCAAACCCTTTGCAGTTCGCGAAACAGGCGGAAAGACCCTCAGGCGCACCGACCTGTTTCAGCGCGGAGGCCGGGTCGCTGGTCAGCAGCGCACGGAAGCTGTCGTCGGAAATGAGCCTGTCGAGCAGCGTATCTACCTGCGCGGGTGTCAGGTTTGCCATTGCGAATTCCCCCTGGAAGCCACGACCTGTGGCTGAGGCAGTTTAACGAGCAAGCGTCGGGCCAAACAATCGGCAATTGCGCGGTGAAATCGTGACTTTTTGCACGTCCGCAACGGTGGCGTGCAGGAATCGCTTGCAGGTCCCTGGCTGCTGTGCAAGCGCACGTCGCCGTGTTGCTGTCGCCAGGGCCAAGACGCACCGGCAGTCAGGTTTGTGATGACGCCACGCGTCACGATCTGCGCGTGATGAGCCACCACCGTGTCACCCACGCAGCACACCGGTCGTCGTCGCGCTCGCCGCTGTGAGCGCAAGCAGGCGGAGTTGCGCTGATCAACGCGGCAACCGGCAACCGGCAACCGGCGACTCAACTGCCTGCGGCGTATTGACACTCGCCGTCGTGCAGAGGCATCCCCGCTGGCTCGTGGCCGAAAGCTTTCGCGGTACAGTTCGCGATCACGGCCATCACGGTCGATCGGAGTCCGAGCATGCGAGTGCGGCGCTGCGCGCATCTGATGTTCGAACCGCGCGAACACATAGTGTTTGACCTCGCGTCGCTCGCTGCAGGCGGCGACGGCCTGCGCGCTGAACGCTCGCTGGTTGCGCTCGTGCCGCACCGCCAGAGCGAAACAACCGTGTCCGCGGCCGATGTCGCGCTGCTCGCGGAACTGCCGTGCGCGGGCTGGAGCGACTGGTCGGCGCTGACGCAACAACACGACGAAGGCGACCTGCGCCGACTGCTGGACGCCGGCGTGCTCGTTGCCGAAGACGCCGCCGATACTTCCGACCATGCACGCGACCAACGCCTGCGCAGCGACTGCTGGTATACGCCGTCGGCGGCCTATCACTTCGCGGCGCGCTGGAGCGGCGTGCGCTCCGGCGATGAGGCCGAGAAGGCCGGCTACACGACAATGCGCGAAATGATTGCAACATTCGGCGAACCGCCGCCGCCGGAGCCATCCTGCGACGATGCGGCCGCACGCATCGCGCTGCCGGAGCCGGTATCGAACGCGTTCGATGCGCTGCTGCAGCGACGCACGACCTGCCGCAACTTTGACGGCGCGGCGCGCTTGTCGCTCGCGACCCTGGCCACCCTGCTGCATCGGGTGTTCGGCGCACAGGGCTCGCTGCAGATCGTCGAGGGTGCGGCGACGACGGTGCTCAAACGCAACAGCCCGTCAGGCGGCGGCCTGCATCCGGCCGGCGCCTACCTGCTCGTGCAACGCGTTGACGGACTCACGCCCGGCCTTTATCGCTACCGCGGTGTCGAGCACGCGCTCGATCCGCTGCGCGAACTCGATGCCCCGGTAGCTGCGGATCTCGCGCTGCGCAGCGTCGCTGCCCAGGCCTGGTTCGCGAACGCTCCGGTTCTGATCCTGCTGACAGCGCGGTTTGGACGCAGCTTCTGGAAATACCGCAACCACGCCAAGGCCTACCGCGTGACCCTGCTTGAC
>JAAFHE010000176.1 GCA_013298265.1 Lysobacterales bacterium
CCACGCTTACAGCACGACCCCGAGGCAGGCGACACCGTGACAGACCCTCTGCTTTTGTCGCGATCTGATGATTCCTCCGATCTGGGCAAGGCATTGCAAGCGGCCATGCTCACGCAGCTCTATCGGGTTGATGAGCATTTGAAGCACAGTGGCAGGCATCCACATGGAGCTATACACGAAGCCCGAAAAGCAGTGCGCCGGTTCCGGTCGATCTTGGCGCTGTGTGTGAGTGTCGATCCTGACATGCTCTCGCGAGTCGGCACGAGCATTCGCGGCATCGGCAAGAAGCTGTCGCGGTTGCGAGACGCGCATGTCGTGACGGAGACCGTTGCTGCGATACGTCAGCAAGCCACCGAAGCTGAAATCTGGCGCGACTTGCGTGCCGCGCTGAAGAGGCAGCGGGATGAACTACTGGCAACCATGCTGGCCGACGACCCGGCCTTTGCGCGCTTGCGCAAGCGCGCGTTGCGTGGCGTCAAGACGGTCGCTGCCGTGTCTTTCAGCGCGCTGACCTGCGAGGGCGTCATTCTTGCGCTGCGCGAGAGTGCCGCGCGCATGCGCAAGGCCGAGCGCGATGCGAAGGACAGTCCGCGCACCGCTGTGCGTCACCGCTGGCGGCGGCGGATTCGTCGCCTGCGCCTGCAACTGGAATGTTTCCAGCAGATCGCACGCGACGAGGACATGCCAGCCGCCGTGCGCGTCGAAGCGCGCTGGGTGCTGAGCGAGGCGCTGGACACCATGCCTGCGCCGGCGGCGCTGACGATCCTTGCGGACAAGCTCGGTGCTCAACAGGACATCGCCGGACTCAAGGCGGTTTTACGTCGCCAGGACGACCTGCCCTTCCGCGATGAACTGCTGCATGGGCTGCAACGGCGACGCACCCGGTGAGCCTGGGGTGGCACGGCCTCGTGCCTTCGGACCGGATCTTCAACGACATCGAGTACTGAAGCGTAGTAACGACGGAAGAGGTGTGAGAAACGCGCGAGCGCTCGGCCGCTTTTACTCACGTCTCACTTCTCACGTCTCACTTCTCACTTCTCTTCTCTCTTTTCTTGCTCGCTACGGCGAAATCAGCCGATAGCCCACACCCGGTTCGGTGTGAATCCAGCGCGGCGCGCTCGCATCGTCACCCAGGCGGCGGCGAAGTCGACCGATCGCTACGCGAAGATAATGCGTATCTTCCACATGTGCAGCACCCCAGAGTTCGACCAGTATCTGCCGCTGGGTCAGGACCATGCCCCGGTTGCGCACAAGCAGGGACAGAATCTCGAACTCCTTGCGCGGCAGCGCAATCGTGGCGCCGTCCAGCTGTACTTCACGCCGCGCCAGGTCCACGCGCAGCCGGCCGTCGTCGAATACGACCGGTACGGCCGGCGATGCCGAGGCGCGCAGCAGCACGCGAATGCGCGCGCCGAGTTCCTCCACACCGAACGGCTTCACCAGGTAGTCGTTGGCGCCTGCGTCGAGCGCGCGCACTTTCTCGGCCTCTCCCGAGCGCGCGGAAAGCAGCAGGATGGGCACTTCGGTCCATTCCCGCAGACGCTGGAGCACCTGGTGCCCGTCCATGTCGGGAAGTCCCAGGTCCAGTACCACGAGGGCCACGCTGCGCGTGGCAGCGAGCTTCAACGCTTCGGCGCCGCTGTCCGCCGACAGTGTCTCGTAGCCTTGCGCCTGCAGGCTTATCTCCAGGAAGCGTCGTATCTGCCGTTCATCGTCCACGATGAGGACGGCTGCCGCAGCGACCTCGCTCATGCGGCAGCCATCCGCGCGCAGCTCATCCCTCTTGCCGGCCTTTTGCCGGTACACCTGCTGTCATGCCTCGTCCTCGGATGCCGCGGGCACCGGTACGCCGGACAGCGGCAGTGTGATGCGGATCGTGGTGCCGATCCCGCCCTCGCCCGGCAGCGCCTCGACGGACCCGCCGTGCGCGCCGATCATACCCTGGCAGATCGACAGCCCCAGCCCCGTGCCGTGCTTGCCGCGATCGCCGCGCTCCACGGAATAGAACATGTCGAAGATCCGGCTGCGTTCCTCGGCCGGAATGCCCGGGCCGGCGTCGATGACGTCGATACGGATTTCCTCGCCGGCCTGCTTGGCGCGGATGCGTACCGGCACGCCGGGCTGTGAGAACTTTGCAGCATTTTCCATAATGTTGAACAAGGCCTGCTCGATCAACGCCGGATGCACGTAGAGCAACGGCAGCTCGTCGGCCGGTGCCTCGTGCTCGACGAGCACCTCCGGGAAAACCTTGCGCAGGCGCAACACGCAGGAGCCCACAATTTCCTCGACGGCGACCCATTCCCGGCTGAGCTTGAGCGTGCCGTGACCCAGCCGGGTCATGTCAAGCAGGTTCTGGATGTAGCGATCCAGGCGCTGGCCCTCCGACACGATGCCACCCAGAAGCTCGTCGCGCTCGGCGGCATCGAGCCGTGGGCCGTAGCGCTGCAGACTTTCGGCTGAACCCAGCATGGCGGCCAGCGGCGAACGCAGATCGTGCGACACCGACGACAGCAACGCGGCGCGCAGTCGCTCCGTTTCGCCCTGCACCCGCGTGCTTTCCAGTTCATCGGCGAGCCGCGTGCGGGCCAGCGCCTGGGCGATGTCGTGGACGATGGCCTGGACCAGATCGCGACGCTGCGACGACAGTACCGTCTCCTCCGCGTCGAAGCGGATCGCGACCACGCCAAGCCGCGCACCGTCGTCGACCAGCGGCAACAGCCAGCAGGTGGCGGCGTTGAGGGTGCCGGTATAGCGTCCGGCCGGCTGATCGTGGTTTATGGCCCAGTCGGCGGCCGCGCTGTCCGTCGTGCTCAAGGTCATGGATCGCGGCGCGGCCGCTGCTGTGACGAGCAGGCCGGTGGCGGGATCGGGTGTCAGCACGGCCACATCGGCGTCGAACGCCTGCGCCAGGCTCTTCGCTCCGATGGCCGTGACCTGGCCGGCATCGGCGGCCGCCGCCAGCTCGCGCCCCAGTCTTCCGAGAGTCCCCGCGTGCGCGTTGGCCTCGCGCAGCATCTGCACCTGCAGCGAAAGCCGCGTGGCCAGGCGCGAGCAGATCAGGGCGGTCGCCAGGAACAGGATGACGGTCAGAGCGTCGCCGCCGTTGGCGATGGCGAGCGTGTAGCGCGGCGGCGCAAAAAAGAAATTGTATCCAAGGAAACAAATCATCGCACTGAACACTGCGACGCTCATGCGTGAACGTACCGCCACGATGAGCACCGCCACCGTGAATAGCTGGGACAGATTGGACACCGACAGGACCCGGTCGGCCAGGTGAGCCAGCACCAGGGCCACGAGGGAAACGACCAAGGCAAAACGGTAATCGCGCAGCGGCGCCTTCGGCATATGCAACGCACGGCGCGAGCGGGCGCGCGCCATCGGCGTGGCGACGATCGTGAGTTCGAAATGCGCCCCGCGCATCAGCAGTTGCTGGGTCAGCGTGCGGTTGAACAAACGCGCCAACGGACGTTCACGCGTACGGCCGATGACGATGGTCGCGACACTGTTGCGACCCGCGTAGCCGAGCAACTCGTCGACCACATCGACACCGCTCAGGGTTTCGGTCGTGCCGCCCAGGCGCCGTGCCAGGTGCAAGGCCGTGTCCAGGCGCGTGCGGTGGTCCGCGTCGTTGCCCGCACGGCCGGAGTCCACATGGACGACGGTCCACGGCGCGTGGCGCCGTTCGGCGATGCGCCGCGTGATCCGCACCAGGTACTCGCTGTTCTCGCTGCCGTCGATGGCCGCCAGTACGCGGCGGCGCACCGGCACCGGTCCACTCCCCTGCGCGGCCTGGTACTCGCGCAGGTCGGCATCGACGCGATCGGCAACCGCCTGGACCGCCAGCTCGCGCAGTGCGGTCAGGTTGGATGCGGTGAAGAAGCGCTCCAGCGCGCTCGCGGCCAGCTCCGGCAGGTAGACCTTGCCCTGGCGCAGGCGCGCGATCAGCTCCCGCGGCGGCAGGTCGATCAGCACCACGTCCGCGGCGCGATCAAAGAAGGCGTCCGGCACGGTCTCGCGCACACGCACGCCGGTGATCTGCTGGACCACGTCGTTGAGGCTTTCCAGGTGCTGGATGTTGACCGTGGTGTAGACGTCGATGCCGGCGCCGAGCAGTTCCTCGATGTCCTGATAGCGCCGCTCATGCCGACTGCCGGGCACGTTGCGATGGGCCAGCTCATCGACCAGGATCAGCCGCGGTTTGCGCGCCAGGGCCGCATCGACATCGAACTCGTCGTGAGCCCGGCCGCCGCTGGCGGCCCGGCGCGGCAGCAACTCCAGCCCCTCCAGCAGCGCCTGCGTTTCGGCACGCCCGTGGGTTTCCACCAGGCCGACAACGACATTGATGCCCTGCCGCATAAGCTCGCGCGCCGCGGAAAGCATCGCGAACGTCTTGCCGACTCCGGGTGCGGCGCCCAGAAAGACCTTGAGCTGGCCAGCTTCCTCGCGCTCGATCTGCTCGAGCAAGGCATCGGCCTTGGCACGGCGTGATCGGTTGTCGGCAGTCGTCGCTTCAGGCATCAGGCTCACTCTGCACTGCATCGCCCATGAAAGCGGGCGCCAACGAAAACGCGTTGCTGCCGCGCCGCGCTGCGGATCGCGCGAGGCGGCAGCGACGCAACAGGGTTTACTTCCCGGCGCTGCGCTCGTCCAGTGCCAGGTTCAGCTCCAGCACGTTGACGCGCGATTCACCCAGCACGCCGAACGTACGCCGTGCCGTATGGCGATGGACCAGTGCGGCAACCTCGTCGGCCGGCAGTCCACGGGCTTGCGCCACGCGCTTGACTTGTATCTGCGCGCCGGCCGGCGACACATGCGGGTCGATGCCCGAAGCGGACGCGGTGATCAGGTCGCCCGGCAGGGATTGGGCCGGAACGCCGTCCCGCGTCGCCACCGCGGCTGAATCCTTGGCCAGACGTTCCCGCAGCGCCGGGTTGCTACTGGCCAGGTTGCTGCCGGACAGCGCCCTCGGATCGAAGCTGGCCGCCGAAGGCCGCGGCTGGAAATAGCGCGTATCGGCAAATGGCTGGGCCACCAGGCTCGACCCGACCACACGCCCGTCGCGCTCAATCAGGCTGCCGCCGGCCTGATGCGGAAACAGCCATCCGCCGAGCAGCGTCGCGACGGTCGGATACACCAGGCCGCAGATCACGACGAACAGCGAGCTACCGGCCAGTGCGGGCCAGGCACCGCCGCCGTCGTTATCGAGTTTCCTTGTGGATTTAACTGCATTCATGACTTTCTCCAGAATCGTTTCAGCGCGCGCCGGTGGCGGCGGCGAGCAACAGGTCGATCAGCTTGATGGCGACGAACGGGAGCACGACACCGCCGACGCCGAACACCAGCATGTTCCGGCGCAGCAGCGCCTCGGCGCTGCCGGGCTTGAACGACACGCCGCGCAGGGCCAGCGGTATCAGTGCCGGAATGATCGCCGCATTGAAGATCAGCGCCGACAGCACGGCATTGACCGGCCCGGACAGGTGCATGATGTCCAGCGCCGCCATGCCCGGTATCGCCGCGACGAAGATCGCCGGAATGATGGCGAAATACTTCGACACGTCGTTGGCCAGCGAGAACGTCGTCAGCGCGCCGCGCGTGATCAGTAGCTGCTTGCCGATCTCCACCACGGACAGCAGCTTGGTCGGATCCGAATCGAGATCGACCATGTTGCCGGCTTCCTTGGCCGCCTGCGTGCCCGAGTTCATGGCCAGGCCGATGTCGGCCTGCGCCAACGCCGGTGCATCGTTGGTGCCGTCGCCGACCATGGCGACCAGGCGTCCTTCGGCCTGCTCCGCCCGGATGCGTGCGAGCTTGTCTTCGGGCTTGGCTTCCGCGAGGAAATCGTCCACGCCGGCCTCGGCGGCGATCGCAGCAGCGGTCAGCGGGTTGTCGCCGGTGATCATGACGGTGCGCACACCCATCGCGCGTAGCTGGGCGAAACGCTCGCGAACCCCGTGCTTGACGATGTCGGCCAAGGCGATGACGCCGAGCACGCGGCTGCCGTCGGCGACGACCAGTGGCGTCGCGCCGCCGCGGGCGATACGGTCCACGGCCGCATCCAGGTCGGAAGGTATGGAAACCTGCACGGTCTTCGCCCAGCCGACGATCGCGCTCTTCGCGCCTTTGCGGATATGGCGCATGCCGAGATCGACGCCCGACATACGCGTCTCCGCACTGAACGGCACGAACACCGAACCGGCCATGTCGTCGGCACTGGCCCCCTGCGCCTGGGCCAGCGCGACGATCGATTTTCCTTCCGGCGTGGGATCGGCCAGCGAAGCGAGCAACGCCGCCTCGCGCAGCTCCGGCAGCCGCGCACCGCCGACGACGATGAATTCCGTGGCGCGCCGGTCGCCCAACGTGATCGTGCCGGTCTTGTCCAGCAGCAGCGTGTCGATGTCGCCGGCGAGCTCGACCGCCTTGCCGGACTTGGCGATCACGTTGGCTTCGAGCGCGCGGTTCATGCCGGCGATGCCGATGGCCGGCAGCAGGCCGCCGATCGTGGTCGGAATCAGGCACACCAGCAGAGCCACGAGCACGACCACATCAATGTGCACATTGGCAAACTGACCCATCGCAGGCAGGGTCACGACGACGATGAGGAACACCAGGGTCAGCGCCGCGAGCAGGACCGTCAGCGCAAGCTCGTTGGGCGTCTTCTGGCGCTGTGCGCCTTCGACCAGCGCAATCATTCGGTCGAGAAAGCTCTCGCCCGGCTGCGCGGTGACGCGCACCTTGATCTCGTCGGACAGCACCGTCGTACCGGCGATGACGCCGGAACGGTCGGTGCCCGCTTCGCGCAGGACCGGTGCGGATTCGCCGGTGACCGCCGCTTCGTTGATGGAAGCCACACCCTCGACGATTTCGCCATCGGCCGGGATCTGTTCGCCGGCACTGACCACGACGATGTCATCGGGTCGCAGTTCGGCCGCGGACAGGTATTCGAACTGGCCGTTGCGCCAGCGCCGGCCAACGAGTTGCGAGCGCGCCGCACGCAGGCTGGCGGCCTGGCCACGGCCGCGTGCTTCGGCGACGGCCTCGGCGAAATTGGCGAACAGCACGGTGATGAACAGGATGAAGGCAACGACCATCGCGTAGAGCCAAGGCTGGCCCTGGACGATGGCCTGCACCGACAGCGCGGCGGTCAGCACGGTGCCGGCAAGCACAACGAACATCACCGGATTCTTCATCGCGGTACGCGGCGTGAGCTTGATGAATGCGTCGCGCACGGCTTCCTGCAGCGCCTGCGCCGTGAAGCGGGCCGCATGTGCCTTGACGCCATGACGGGATGAGGTTTGCATGATGGTTCTCGATGCGATCTATGAAAACGCTGAATATTTCGGAATCGTCGTGCCGAGAGCACTGAGCCCTCCCCTTGAAGGGGAGGGCTTTTCACGGCCTTTGCAAGTTGG
>JAAFHE010000177.1 GCA_013298265.1 Lysobacterales bacterium
GCGTCGTCCAGAATTGCTTGGGTCATCCGCCGTGCGGATCGGGCCCGTGACGAAAGCTTCGGACCGCGGAAAACATGGACCGGCTCCGCTTGCACCGCTGTCGAGCCGACACGAGGGAGCAGCGCGCGTCAGCGCGAGTCTATCTGCGGCCACAGTAGAAGGAGCCTGAGAAAGGTTGGCTAGACCTCGAACTGCTCGTTGAGAATCCGGTCCTCGAGGTTGTGCTCGGGATCGAACAGCAGGTTCATGACGCGTTCGCGCGATTCGTACACGGTCACTTCAACGATGTCGCGAACTTCGTAGGAGTCGGCGGTCGCGCTGACGGGCCGCTTGTAGTGGTCGAGCACTTCGAAGCGCACTTCGGTCGCCGAGGGCAGGATCGCACCGCGCCAGCGGCGTGGGCGGAACGGACTTATCGGCGTCATCGCAAGCACGCTGGAACCCAGCGGCAGGATCGGTCCGTGCGCGGACAGATTGTACGCCGTCGAACCCGCAGGCGTGGACAACAGGATACCGTCGCAGACCAGTTCCTCGAGCTTGACCGCGCCGTTCAACGACACACGCACATGCGCGGCCTGCTTGGTCTGGCGCAACAGCGAGACTTCGTTGAACGCGGTCGCCGTGACGCTGGAACCCGACTCCGTCTGCACGTCCATCACGAGCGGGCGCAATACCGTCGGCTGCGCCCGCGCGATGCGCTGATCGAGCGCATCGACGTGATACTGGTTCATGAGAAATCCGACCGTGCCGAGCTTCATGCCGTAGACCGGCAGGCCGCGCGCGTTGTACCGGTGCAGGGTCTGCAGCATGAAGCCGTCACCGCCGAGCGCGACGACGACGTCAGCCGTCTCGATGCCTTCATCGCCGTACCGTTCGCGTAGCAGCGTCAGCGCGGCCTGCGCTTCGACGGTCCTGCTGGCGACGAAATGCAGGCGTTGGCTCATCGCAGGCGACTCGATGCGGGGGATGCGCGCAGGGTGCCGGAGGTTGGAGACAACCGCAATGGCGGCCAGCGAGTGGAGCGGGAACAGGAGTGAGAATCGAGTGAGGACGGATGCGCCGTCGCTTTTGCTCGTTTCTCACTTCTTCCTGTTTCTTACCCCCTCAAGACACGCGAGAAACGAGTGACAGCGCGCATGCTGCCGCTTTCACTCGTTTCGCGCTACTCGCCACTGTTTCCTGCCCTCAACGCGCTCCAGCCTGCACCAGTTGGGCCAAACGACGCACCGCGACCGAGACGATGGGATAGTCGGTCACGAGCTGGCTGCGCATGTCGGCGAACATCCCGAGGGTGAACCGGAGCGAGGCGTCGTCACGGTTGAGCCAGCGTTCGACGCGTTCGCCGCCGCTGCCCTGGCCGCCCTTGATCACCTGCGCGGCAAGTGCGCGGTGCTGCTGGTAGAGCTCGTCGCGCAGCGAGCCGCGCGCGTGCGCGTGCCAGCGTGTTTCCACCGTCAACTCTTCCACTTTGGACATGAGCCACTTCAGGTGCAGCGCCTCGCCGAGTGCGAAATGCACCTGCGCGACCTGGGCCACTTCGAGCGCGTGGTCCCGCGCGGTGTCGATGATGTCGAACGACGACACCAGCGCCGGCACGCCGGCGAGCTGTTCGGCCAGCTCTTTCGGGAAGCCCTGCGCCAGCCAGCGTTCGCGCGCCAGCTCGAACGCACTACGCTCGGTCGGCGACAACACCTCGACCAGCGAACGCTTGAGCTGCAGCATGCCCGGGTGATAACGCGACACGGCCTTGGCGATGTCCAGCGATTCGCCCGGCTGGTTCAGCAGCCAGCGCGTCATGTTGCGCAGTAGCTGCCAGATCACCAGCAGCGCGTCGATCTGCGCATTGCCGTTGATCTTGCCGTCGAGCGCTTCGATCGCCGCCCACAGGTCGCGCGCATCGAGCACTTCGCGCGCGATAGTATAGGCCTTGGCAACCGGCGCCGGCGCCTGGCCGGTGTCTTCCTGCATGCGCAGCACGAAGGTCGCACCCATGCGGTTGATCATCGAGTTGGTCACCGCGGTCGCGATGATTTCGCGCTTGAGGCGGTGGCGCTCCATGTGCGCCGAATATTTTTCCTGCAGCGGCCCGGGGAAGTAGCGCTTGAGCTCGCGCGAGAGGTAAGCGTCTTCCGGCACATCGGATTCGAGCAGCTGCTGGAACAGCACGATCTTCGAATACGACAGCAGGATAGCCAGCTCCGGACGGGTCAGGCCGATGCCACGCGCCTTGCGCTCGGCGAATTCCGCGTCGGACGGCAGGAACTCGATCTGGCGGTCGAGCAGGCCCTGCGCTTCCAGCGTGCGCACGAAATGCTGCTTGGCGCCGAGGCGGCTGACCGACATGCGCTCCATCACGCTGATCGCCTGGTTCTGCCGGTAGTTGTCGATCAGCACGAGGCGCTCGACCTCGTCGGTCATGTCCGCGAGCAATACATTGCGCGCATCGAGCGTGAGCTCTTCCCGATGCACCGCGTCGCCGAGCAGGATCTTGATGTTGACCTCGTGGTCGGAGGTATCCACACCGGCGGAGTTGTCGATGAAGTCGGTATTCATCAGCACGCCGTTGAGCGATGCCTCGATGCGGCCGCGCTGGGTCATGCCGAGGTTTCCGCCTTCACCGACGAGCTTGCAGCGCAGCTCCTTGCCGTTGATGCGGATCGCGTTGTTGGCGCGATCACCGGCGTCGGCATTGGTCTCGGCCTCGGCCTTGACGTAGGTACCGATGCCGCCGTTCCAGAGCAGGTCGACAGGTGCCTTGAGGATCGCGCGCATGAGATCGTTCGGCGAGAGCTGGTCGACGCTCTCCTCGATGCCCAGCGCGGCGCGCACTTCGGGGGAAACCGGAATCGTCTTGGCGCCGCGCGGGAAGATGCCGCCGCCCTTGGAGATCAGGCCCGCATCGTAGTCTGCCCAGGACGAGCGCGGCAGCGCGAACATGCGCGTGCGCTCCTTGAACGAGATGGCCGAATCCGGGTTCGGATCAAGGAAGATGTGCCGGTGATCGAACGCGGCGAGCAGGCGGATGTGCCTGGACAGCAGCATGCCGTTGCCGAACACGTCGCCGGACATGTCGCCGACGCCGACGCAGGTGAAGTCCTCGCTCTGGCAGTCGCGACCCAGCGCACGGAAATGGCGCTTGACCGATTCCCAGCCGCCCTTGGCCGTGATGCCCATGCCCTTGTGGTCGTAGCCGACCGAGCCGCCGGAGGCAAACGCATCGCCGAGCCAGAAGCCGTGGTCGGCGGAGATCGAGTTGGCGATGTCGGAGAAGGTCGCCGTACCCTTGTCCGCGGCGACGACGAGGTAGGGGTCGTTCGCGTCGTGGCGTATCACGTTACGCGGATGGACGATCTCGCCGTCGACGATATTGTCGGTAATGTCCAGAAGTCCATTGATGAACACGCGGTAGCAGGCAATGCCTTCGGCCAGCTGCGCATCGCGGTCGCCGCCGACCGGCGGACGCTTGACGAAGAAGCCGCCCTTGGAGCCGACCGGCACGATGACCGTGTTCTTGACCATCTGCGCCTTGACCAGCCCCAGCACTTCGGTGCGGAAGTCCTCGCGCCGGTCCGACCAGCGCAGGCCGCCGCGGGCGACCGGGCCGAAGCGCAAATGCACGCCTTCGACGCGCGGCGAGTAGACGAAGATCTCGCGATAGGGTTTGGGCTTGGGCAGGTCAGGCACCTGCGCCGGATCGAACTTGAAGCTGATGTAGTCCTTCGGCCTGTGGCCGTCGAGCTGGTAGTAGCTCGTGCGCAGGGTCGCGCGGATCACGCCGAGGAAACTGCGCAGGATGCGGTCTTCATCGAGGCTTGCGACGCGATCGAGCAGCACGCGGATCGCGGCGATGATGGCCTCGGACTGGACCTCGCGCGATTCGCCGCGTGCGGTATACAGCGCCTCGAACACGAGCGCGCTGCTGGAGCGCACGTCGGCAGGCACCAGCGCTTCGATTTCCTGGACCAGACGCGCACGCGCCTGCTCGACTGCGGCCGGATCCGCGCTGTCGCGCGCCGGGTCGAACTTGGTTTCGAACAGCTCGACGAGCAGGCCGGCGATGGCCGGATACTGATTGATCGTCGCTTCCATGTACGCCTGCGAGAACGCGACGCCGGTCTGCAGCAGGTACTTGCAGTAGCCGCGCAGCATGGCGACCTGGCGCCAGTCCATCCGCGCGCCGAGGATGAGCTTGTTGAACGCGTCGTTCTCGGCCTGGCCACGCCAGATGCGTTCGAACGCGTTCTGGAACGCCTCGCGCACTTCATCGATGTCGAACTCGCAGGCGGTTGCCGGCTGCACGTCGAAGTCCTGGATCGAGATCGTCGATTCACCGAGATCCATCTCGTAGGGATGCTCGGACAGGATCTTCAGCCCCATGTTCTCGAGCATCGGCAGCGCGTCGGACAGCGTGATCGGCATGCCGTAGCGGAACAGCTTGAAGCGCAGGCCGGCGGCCTTCTTCGGCGAGCGGTACAGCGACAGGCGGATGTCGTCCGGCGTCTTCAGCGCGGCCGCTGCTTCCACGTCGGCGACCGCGAGATGCGGCGTGACTTCCTCGATATAGCTCGCCGGCAGCGCCTTGCCGTAGCGGTTGGCGAGCTTGAGACCCTTTTCTTCGCCATGCTTGAGCACCAGCGCGTCGCGCAGTTCGTCCGACCAGTTGCGCACGATCTGAGTCAGCTTGCGCTCGATCTCGGCCACGTCATAGGTGGCACGTTCGCCGGGCTTGGGCCGGATGATCAGGTGCAGGCGCGCCAGCGCGGATTCGCCGACCTGGACGGTCGAATCCACCCGGTCGCCTTGCAGCTCGCGCTTGAACATGGCTTCGATGCGCTCGCGCGTGGCATTGTCGAAGCGATCGCGCGGAATGAAGACCAGGCAGGAGAAGAAGCGACCGTACTTGTCGCGACGCACGAACAGGCGCGAGCGGGTGCGTTCCTGTAGCTGCAGGATGCCCATGGCGGTGCCGAACAGTTCTTCCTCGGTGGCCTGGAACAGCTCGTCGCGCGGCAGCGTCTCGAGAATGTGGCGCAGCGCCTTGCCCGAATGCGATTCGCGCTTGATGCCCGAGCGCGTGGCGACCGATTCCACTTTCTGCCGGATCAAAGGCACGTCCTGCGGACGGCGCATGTAGGCGCCGGAGGTGAACAGTCCGAGGAAGCGCTGCTCGCTCACCGGCACGCCGGCGTCGTTGAAGCCGAGCACACTGATGTAGTCCATGTAGCCAGGACGATGCACCGTCGCACGCGAATTGGTCTTGGTCAGGATGATCGCGTCGACGGCCCCCGACTGCGGCAGTTCGCGCGCGACCAGCGTGTTGAGTGGTCGCGGTGCGGCGTTGTCGTCCTGGCGCAGGATGCCCAGGCCCGTGTTCGGCACGGTCACGAGCACGTCGACGCCGTTGTCCTTGTCGACCGCGTATTCGCGGTAACCGAGGAAGGTGAAATGGTTGTTCGCGACGAAGTTCAGGAATTCCTGCGCTTCGGCGACGCCTGGCGCATCGACCGGCAGCTTGCGCTGCGGCAGTTCGCGCGATAGCTGCAGCATCTTGTCGCGCATGGCCGGCCAGTCGGCAACGGCGGCGCGAACATCGTTGAGCGCACGTGTCACCCCGTGCTGCAGACGCTTGAGTTCTTCCGCCTCGGCGATGCGGCTGATCTCGAAATGCATCACCGACTCCGCCTTGCCTTTGCCGCTGCCGCTATCGGCATTGAGCGAAAGCACATGGCCGCCCGCGTCACGCTCGACGCGATAGACCGGATGCACGACCGCGTGCACCAGCAGCCCCGCGGCGCTGACCGCGATGCTGACCGAATCGACCAGGAACGGCGAATCGTCGGTAATGACTTCGAGGACGGTATGGCTGGACTCGTAGCCCTGTTCGTCGAGCGCGGGATTGAGCAGGCGGACCGAGGCGGCGCCGCTCTTGCGGACGCGGATGAATTCGAGCATGTCCAGCGCCATTGCGGCCCATTGCGCCGCAGGCCGGTTGGCCAGGTCTTCCAGCGTCACCCGCTGCAGCAGATGCGCAGCGAACGCCTGTGCTTCCTTGAGCCGGGCGGCGGTCAGCGTGCTCTTGAGTTCCGTCAGCACGGCGTCGACGGCCGGCGCCTGCGCGATCTCGCTCTTGGCGGACATGGGCTTCCTGAAACTGTGAAAGAGGCGCGGAGGATACGCCTGTGCGGCATACGAATCCAGCCGAAAACCGCCTTAAAAACGGGTGTTTAACGTGGAGCCACCGGCACTTTGCGCAGGCCCGGCAAACGTCGCCGCCGGGCCGGCCGGCACGCGTGGATTGCCAGTACCAGTGCCCGTGCAAATCGGAGGAGCCGCCTGGGCACATCGCGCGTCGGATGGCCCTGGTCCAGCCGCCCCGATGCAGAGAACCCGTCCCGACTTTAGTCGTCACCCTATCGACGCGGACGGTGCGAGCGCCTATGCTCCGGCAATCCTAAACTGGACGGTACAGTCTAAGTCCACTCTATGCCCCGCATCGCCGCCACTACCTCAAAACGCCACCAGCGCATGCGCGACGCCGCGATCGAGCTCATGCTCGAACTCGGCTACGCGGTCAGCATGGACGCCGTGGCGCAGCGCGCCGGCTGCTCCAAGCAGACCGTCTATGCGCATTTCGGCAACAAGGAAGGTCTGTTCCGCAGCATCGTCAGCGACCTGCTGGGTCCGGTCGGCGCCAGTCTGCAGACTGACTGCGACGACCTCGACGCCGCCCTGCGCACCTTTGCCCGCGCGCACCTCGAACACCTGGCCCAGCCGCGCACCGTGACCGCCATACGCATGCTGACGACGGACATCGCGCGCTTCCCCGACGAAGCCAAGGCCCTGTTCAACGCCAGCGCGCAGTCCATCCAGCTGCGCCTGGCCGAGTGCCTCGGCGCAGCCATGGAACGCGGCGAACTGCGCCATGACGATGCACCGGCACTGGCCGAAATGCTGCTCGGCATGCTGGTCGGCTTCGACATCGACCGCCGCCGTCTCGGCCTGGAAGGTCGCGATACAACCCAGCAGCGCGCGCAGTGGGCCGACCGCGTCATCGACTCCTTCCTGCGGGCACATCGCGCGCCCGACGCTGAAATTCTTCTATCCACCTCCTCAAGGATGTCTTCATGAGCCCGCAGCCATTGCGCCTGCTCCTTCCTGCCGCCCTGCTGCTGAGCCTGGCTGCCTGCGGCAAGAAAGCCGAACCGCCCCAGGCGCCGCCGCCGGAAGTCGGCGTCATCGTTGCCCGAGCCGGCGCGGTAGCGCTGACACGGGAACTGGTCGGACGCCTGGCCGCAACCCGTACCGCCGAAGTTCGCGCCCGCATACCCGGCATCGTCGAGCGCCGCCTGTACATCGAAGGCAGCGACGTCAAGG
>JAAFHE010000178.1 GCA_013298265.1 Lysobacterales bacterium
ATCGTCGGTGCCGTTGCTGCAGGCCGTATTTTCCACACCCAGCGCAGCGCTCACGCAGCTCGGGTCGGCCGGGAAGTCGATCAGCCCGTCGCCGTCGTTGTCGATGCCGTCGTTGCACTCTTGTATGGGCACGGGTATGTCGAAGATGAAACTGCGCTCTTCTGCCCAGACCGTCGCCTGGCCCGAATCACCGTAGATCGAGCGCGTGACGTGGCTGACATGGGACTGGTTGGCGACGTCGAACGGAGCGGTTGCACTGGACAGTTGCAGGTTGTAGCGCACGAAGCCCTGGGCGAACGGGATGCCGGACAGCGAGGGATTGCTCAGATCAACCGCCTGTGTCGCCAGCGGCAGCCGCATGGCGTTGTTGACCATCGCCGGCTGTTCCTGGTGATCGAACACGAGAACCTGGCGCTGACTGATGTCGCCGGGCGGCGAACCACAGGCGAAGGCCGCGACGTTGCCCGGATCGCGCCAGATCATGGCGGTGGTCTTGAAAAGCGTGTCCTGCAGGGAGAAACGCCCTATCCAGTTGCCGCCGAGTATTTCGCGATTGTCCGCGCCGGTACCGCCGAGGCGGCGGCCGTAGAAGGTGTAGTCGCCGGCGCCGTTGGTGGCGGGATTCGTCGCGCTGGCTTCGATGTGTACCAGCGCATCGCCGTGGGCCAGGCCCTGTGCGGCGTTGAAGCTGGACTGTTCACCCCAGAGCACGTTGTCGTTGCGCGCGATGCCGTTGCCGCCGAGCACGAAATAGCCCGCATCGCCGGGCACCAGCGTGGTACAGGCGTTGACCACATCGACCGTCGCGTAGCCGCGGGCGTGACCGTCGCCCTGCGGCGTGCTTGCGCACTGGCCGCCAAGCAGGCTCGATGCCTGGCCGCTATGTGCGTTGCGCAGGCCGGTCAGGGTCGCGGCGTCGAGCGGTGCCGGCGGCAGCACGCCAGCGCAGGTGGCGAAACCGCCGGCGCTGGATTGCGGCAGGGTGCCGCTGCCGAACAGCGCGGAAAGGTCGATCTCGCTGACGCCGTGGCCGGCCAGGCGGACGTCGAAACGATAGGTCGGTACGCCGCGGTCACTCCACAGCGTGACGTGGGCGAGCGTCTCGGTCGCGCTGCGGTTGCCTACCGTCATGACGGTGCGCGTGCCGGCCGGATTGGCCGGATCGACGTCGAAGTACGGCAGCAGCAACGTGGCCGCCGGCACATCGTCGGTGGCGTTGATCGCGGCGGGCGCGGGGGCGGAAACGCTGAACAGCAACGCCGTGGCGAGGCCGAGCAGGGAAGCGGAAATCTTCATGGTCGGTTCCTCGGGCTCAGGGATTCGGGTCGTCGCCGGTGGCGGCGTTGCCGAGCTGGATCCCCGGCACGAAGTAGCTCGCGCCACCGACCGGCAGCGTCTGCGGGGTCTGGCGCAAGGTGACCCAGGACTGGCGGATCTGCCCGAGCGGCCCGCTGGGGGCCGCGAGATTGAGGTTCGCGAACAGCCAGCCCAGCGGCGCCGTCACGCCCAGGGTTGCCTGTCCGCTCGTCGTGCCGGAGATGAAGGGGAACAGGTCGCCGGCCGGAGCGCCCGCCGCGGAGCCGTCGGCGCCGAACAATGCGACGACGCGCTGCCCGCTGGGCAGTCCCGCCGGCGCGCCACCACAGGCGAACGGGGCGACCGTAGTGCCCGGATCGCGCCAGAAATCCACATCGGTACGACCGGCGGCAGCACGCCCGGCCCAGGCCGTCGGCAGCGGCTCGCGGTTGTCGATTGCGGTATAGCCGACGAGGCGGCCATAGAATGTCTGCTTGTCCGTCCCGCTCGAGGTCAGCGGGTCGACCGCGCTGGCCTCGACCGGAACTGCCGAGTCGGTGAAGGTGCGCCGGGTCGCCGGATAGACGATGGTGTAGTCGCCGAACATCACATTCTGGTTGGTCACGACGCCACTGAAGCCAGGGGCGAAATAACCCGGATCGCCAGGTACCGACATCGTGCACTGGTTGACGGTATCGACGGTCACATAACCGCGTGCGATGCCGTCACCGTAGTTGCGCGCGCCGCACAGACCGCCGAAGTAGTCGGGCGATGGCTGGCCCGAATGGGCGCCGACGAGATCGCGGCTGAGACTGCTGCCGGTCTGCTGGCCGTTGAGGAAGTTGTTGCAGCTTGCGAAGTTGATGTCCTGCGACACCGGACCCTTCGGGCTGATCGTATTGGTCGGGTCCTGTCCGGCGCTGGCCGTGACCGGCATGATGCGCCGGAAGATCTGGCCTAGGTCCATGACCTGCTGGTCGTAGCCGGTCAGATAGACGTTGAAGTGGTCAGTCGGCAGGCCGTAGTCGGTCCATAGCGTCACGCTGGCCAGGATTGCCGTCGCGCTGGTGTTCTGCAAGGTCAGCAGCGTGTTCGTACCGTTGGCCGAGGCTGTATCGACTTCGAAATGCGGATACAGCAGCGTGGCAGCCGGTGCGTTGTCGATGGTACCGATGGCGGCGTTGGCGGATAGAGCGCACAACGCGAGCGTGAGAGACGCAAAAAAACGGGCAAGCATGACTACCCCCGTAGCAACGATGTCGTGATGTCCCCAGGGCCGGCGAATGTGACGCAGCCGACGCTTTTGCGAGCATAACACCAGGCTCAGGACGCCTGTAGCTGCAGTTCCGCACTTGCCGGCAGCGCTGTACACACTCTGTTGGTTACGCGTACAGACGCGCAGGCGCTAGTCGCGACCGGGCACCGGGCGTCGGAGAAACCACGTCCCGGTGCTTCCGTACCGGACGCAGAAAAGCCACGCACCGCGAGGTGCGTGGCTTGAGGGGACGCAACCTTAGCTGCCTTACTGGCAGGTCGTTCCTTGAACCGAAGTCACGCGTTCGAGCGCGAGCGTGCCCGACGCAGTGAAGGCCGGATCGGTCGAGGTCCAGGCCACGCTGCCGGCGTTGCAGCCGGTGAAGGTGAAGGTCAGCGTGCCCCAGGGCGGGTTGGTGATCTGGGTCGGATCGAAATTCGGTGGGAAGCGGCCGCCGCGACTCTTCACCGCCTGCATCTCGATACGATTGTTGACGATCTGGCCGACACCGAGGATCCAGACTTGGTTGCCGTTCGCGTCGAAGGTGAACCAGAACGCCGTGACCGTGGTGTCGTTGACCTTCTCGAGCTGGAAGCCGTGGCCGCTCTGCGCCGGATTGAACCAGTTGCCGCTGACCGCGCTTCCGATGGAGAAGGCCGGTGCGCCGCCTTCGACCTTGATCATTCCGGCCATGCCGCTGCCGCCGGGACCGCCGTGTGCGCTGCAGTAGTAGCCGAAGTCGCCTGCGGTGCTGTAGGTGATGGTCTGCGACCACTGGCTGGAACTCGGGTTGCCGCCGCCGGGATTGGACGCGCTGGCGCAGCTATTGGAACAGCGGAACGAATCGTTGTCCGCGACCACATTGTGGAAACCGCTCAGGTTGCGGAACGTGACCGTGTCGCCGGCCTGGATCCTCAGCGTCGATGGCGAGAAGCTGTTGCCGTTTCCGCCGACCGTTACGACGTGATTGGCCGCGATGGCCAGGGTAGAGCCGAGCAACAGGCAGATGCCTGCCACCACGTGAGCAAATCGCCAATTCATGAGCCTGCCTCCTAGCGGGAACGCCGCGCCGGTTGCGCGGTGCGTAGGCCGTGAGTGCGGGCTGCGCGCCGAATGGTTGTGCGGCGCGCTAGGTGGTTCAGAAACTCCAGACCAGCGTAGTCACCCAGCGCGTGCGGTCCTTCGAGCCGAGGCTGTATTGCAACGCCGCAGGCGATGCCCACAGCAGCGCCGAGTAGATGTGGACATCGCCCAGGCCGTAGGTCAGGCCGGCACTGCCGTAGCTGTAGCTGAGGTCGGCGATCTGGGGGCGTCGGGAATTGCCCTGATAGATAACCTCGATCGCGTTCCTGATCCGGGTATGGCCGATGCCGACATCAGCGGCGAGGCGGCCGCGGATCGGCTGGTGGTAGCTGAGCTCGACAGCGGCAGCGACATCCGTGCCCGCGCCGTTGGCCGTGAACACGCCGGGCGTGTCCGGCGACAGCACCAGGCCAAGGCGCCAGCGGCCGCGCCAGCCGATGGCGGCGGTCAGCTCGTTGTAGTCGAGCTCATCGCGCCAGACATTCCACGGCGATTCGTAGTGGACGGCACCGAGCTTCGCCGACCAATCCTCGCCCAGCTGCCAGCGCCGGTCGAGATACAGCGTGAACTGTGCACCACTGGACTGGAACGCCGGGCGCTCCTGCGACGCGCCGATGCCGGCGACCCAGCCGGTGCCGAATTCGTAGTGCAGATCGGCCAGCCAGGCCGGCTGACCCGAACTCAGGCTGACGCCGCGGTAGACATTGTCAGTGCCGTAGCCGAGCGCTCCGCCCCATCCCTGGGCGGCTGCCGGCTGCGGCAGGGCCACGAGCCACAGCAGCAGGCAACCGGCTGCGCTGCGGAGAGGGCGTTCGTCGCAAGTGCCTGCCATGGCGCAGAATCGGCCTGAAAAGTGGGTGGATACGCGAACTTACACCGCGCGAGGCGGCACTTGTTGCGGCCAGGATCACGCCCGGTGCCGCGATGCCGCCGCGGGCACAACCTTTTCGTGCCGAGGCGGCACTCAGGTTCCAGGACGCAACGATGCGGAGCCGATGAAATCTATCACCGACGACAGGAACCCGCGCAACGCCGACACGGCGAGCGATGCCGACGGCGACGCCGTCGAGCAGTTGCTGCTGGCGGCGGTCGGGCGCGGCGACCGCATCGCGTTCGAGCGGCTGTACCTGCGCCAGCACGGACTGCTCGCACGCTTCATCGCGCGGCATACGGCCCGGCGCGACCTGATCGACGAGATCATCAACGACGCGTTCTGGGTGGTCTGGCGCAAGGCGGCGGAATTCCGCGGCGAGTCGAAGGTCGCGACCTGGATCATCGGCATCGCCTACCGCTGCATGCTCAAGGCGCTGCGCCAGAACGTGCCGTCGGCCGAGCAGGACCTCGACGAGGGGTTCGAACTGGCCGGCACCGAATCCAGCGAAGCCGAGCAGCGCGAACTCAGCGACTGGGTACGCCGCGGCCTGGATCTGCTGTCGCCGGAGCAGCGCATGACGCTGGAGCTGGCCTATTACCTCGGCCAGTCCTGCGACGAGATCGCCAGCATCATGAACTGCGCCAACGGCACCGTGAAGGCGCGCCTGTTCCATGCGCGCCTGCGCCTGCGCAATTCGCTGCCCGCGCTCGGCGGCGACGTTGCCGCCAATGCACCCGTAAGGAAATGAACGCATGAACCACGAACCGAATCCGCACCGCGAGACCTGGGACCTGATCCCCTGGATCGTCAACGGCACCGCGACCGCGGCGCAATGCGACAGCGTCGAGCAGCATCTGAGCGAATGCGCCGACTGCCGCGACGAACTCGCGCAGCAGCAGCAGTTCAAGAATGGCATGCAGGCCGCTGCCACCGGCGCGTTCGATCCGCAGCCTGGATTGCAGCGGCTGTTCGCGCGCATCGATGCCGAGCCGTCCGTCCTGGACAGCGGCCGTCCGGCATCGATGCGCGGGGGGCGCTGGACCCCGTGGCTGGCCGCGGCCGTGATCGTGCAGGCCATCGGACTGGCCCTGCTGGTCGGGATGATGTGGGGCAGGCCGGCGCCGGAAGTCGCCGCGCAGCCGGTGGCGGATGCGGGTTACCGCACCCTGAGCAGCGCGACCGCGCAACGTGGCGCAACGATCCGTCTGGTCGTCGGGCCGGATACCTCCCTGGCCGCGCTGCGCCGCCTGCTCGGCGAAGCTCGGCTGCAGATCGTCGAAAGCACCGCCGACAACGCCGCCTTCGGTCTGGCACCGACGGATGTTTCCTTGTCCACAAGCGAAGACCGCACTGCCCACGCCGTCGCGTGGCTGCGCGAGCAGCCCGGAGTTCTGCTCGCCGAGCCCATCGCCCGTCCGCCCGGCACCGGGCGCTGATCCCGTGCCAGCCTCCCTGCCGGCACCTTCGATTCTGCGCAGCACGGCGCTGCTGCTCGGCCTGGCTCTTGGCGCCGGGCCGGTCGCCGCCGACGAGCCGGACTGGTCGGCGGGCTATGACGCCGCGCAGATGATCGTCGTCGCCGTGGCCAACAAGCCGGACCCGCAGCCCGCCGCCGGCGCGACGCCGCGCGGCTATGACGCGCTGCCGAACTATGCCGGCGGTGATCGCGCGGTCGCGACCGCGGCCAACCTGTCGAGCGACTACCGCCTGCGTGAGGTGTCGGCCTGGGTGATCGCGCCACTGCGCCTGCGCTGCATGGTGTTCGCGCTGCCGCCGGCGGCCGACCGGGCGGCCGTCCTCGCGCAGCTCAAGGGCGACCGGCGCGTGCGCATCGCGCAGCCGCTGCAGGAGTTCGAAACCTTCAGCGCCGGCACGGCGGCGGCCGCGGGCTCTGCCCTGCCTGCCGCCAGCACAACCGATGCGGTCTACAACGATCCCTACCTGGGCCTGCAGCACAATTTCTCCGCCGTCGCCGCGGCCGGCGCGCAGCGCACCACGCGCGGCGACGGCGTGCGTATCGCCCTGATCGACGCGGGTGTGGACGCGGCCCATCCAGATCTCGACGGCCGCATCGTGCAGCAGCGTGACTTCATCGGCGCAGCGTCGCAGAACGTCGCCGAGCGCCATGGCACCGAAGTCGCCGGCGTGATCGCAGCGGTGGCCAACAACAAGCTCGGCATCGTCGGCATCGCGCCCGCGGCGCAGCTGCTCGCCTACCGCGCGTGCTGGACGCTGCCGGCGCAGCCGGACAGCGCGCGCTGCAATTCGTATACATTGGCACTGGCGCTCGGCGCGGCGCTGGCCTCCGATGCACACATCATCAACCTGAGCCTCGGCGGCCCCGCGGACCCGCTGCTCGAGGAATTGCTCGCGCATGCGCTCGCCCGCGGCACGATCGTCGTCGGCGCGGTGCCGCCGGACCGGCGCCTCGACGGGTTTCCGGTCGGCGTGCCTGGCGTGATCGCGGTCGCATCGGCCGAAGATGTGCAGACCGACGCCGCTGCCGGCGTGCTGCGTGCGCCGGGGCGCGACATTCTTACGCTGGAACCCGGTGGCCACTATGACTACGCCTCGGGCAGCTCGCTCGCAACCGCCCATGTGACCGGTGCGCTGGCGCTGCTGCTCGCGCTGAAACCCGGCGAACGGACCGCAGAACTCGCCGCGCTGCTGCGGCGCAGCCAGGGCGAGGCCGGCGCGCCCATCGACATCTGCAGCGCCGTCGCGGCGCTGGGCGGCGCGGCGGCGTGCGACCAGCATGCCGCCGCTCCCGCGGCTGCGAAGGAGCGCTAGGCATGACAAGGCATACCGCTACGCTCGCCGAAACGTGGGGACGCCGCTTGGCGCTGCTCGCGTTGTTG
>JAAFHE010000179.1 GCA_013298265.1 Lysobacterales bacterium
AGTGAGGGATGGAAACGAGGAATAGTAAACGCTTGGATGTGTGAATGTCTTGCATGGCGTACGCGCTCGGGATTCTGGTGCTGCACCAAAGGACCCCGCCGCCGCGAAACCGGGCATTGACATTTGACTCGATTTTTCCGAAAACCGCCTTAATCGACGCAATGGCGCAGGGCAATCCGAGGATTTCATCCACACGAAACGGTGACTAGTGCTGCCATAGACTTTGGTCGAAGTGCGATAAGGTTCCACGCTTCTTTGGCCATCACGCGAGATGTGAAATCCCGCGGCCGCCATTGCGCCGCATGCGTGAAGGCGCCGAGAGGGCCGATGAGTCAGAAAACGCCGACAATCCCGTCGTTTTGTCGATTTTATTGCTTTTTCAACACTTATCTTATTGCATACCTCAGTCAGCAACACGCCCGGATACCCGCGCGACTACCCATCGCGACCTGCTGCGACCATGGCATTGCGGCGAATGACTGCCGTTCAGCGGCAATGCGCTCGCGCTCCAGCAGAACGTGCGCTAGGGCAAGATCGCCATCGACCCGGGCGCCAGCACGGGCACGCCCGGATTGGCCCTCCTTCCTACACCCGTTCGTAACAAGGCCGTCGATACGCCGTCCTGATGCGCGCAGCGGACTTCAGTGACGGCGAAGGCATTGCCGACACTACGTCGAGCCAACACGAGTCAGCAGCGCGCGACAGAGCGAACGTATCGGCGGCCGCATCAGAATTGGGGAGCGGGGGAGAAAACCCGGCTAGTTACGCAAAGTACACTCGTTACATTCAGGAAATAGTCGCAAAGGCATTGCCGCGCGCAGCGACCACCGCATTGCGTCCGGCGTCCTTGGCCCGGTACAGCGCCTGGTCGCAGCGCTTGAGGCAATCCTCGAGCGCTTCGCCGGCCTGGATCTCGGCCACACCGAGACTGACGGTTACACGCAGGCCTCGCACCGGCGTCGGCATGCGTTCAATACGCGCACGCAATTCCTCGGCGCGACGGCAGGCATCCATGAGACCCGTGCCAGGCAGCAGCAGGAAGAATTCCTCGCCGCCCCAGCGCGCCGCATGCCGGTTGTCACCCTGGAGCTGCTCCAGTTCGCTGGCTGCCGCCGCGAGCACCTGATCGCCGATACCATGGCCGTGCACATCGTTGATGCGCTTGAAATGGTCGATGTCGGCCAGGACGACGCTGAAGCCGCCCTGGCCACGCGAGGCCATGAGTGCCTGTACCAGCATTTCCAGCATGGCGCGCCGGTTCAGCAGCCCGGTCAGGCCGTCGGTCAGCGCTGCCTCAGCCAGCAGCGCCTCGACCTGCAGACGGTTCTCGATCTCGGCCTTGAGCTGATGAGTGGCCTCTTCGATCGCGCGGGTGCGTTCTTCCACGCGGTTCTCGAGCTGCGCATTGGCCTGCGTCAACGCCGTCAGTGCGGCTTCGCGCTGCGCCGAGGCTTCGCGCAGGCGCTGCGCGGTCGCGTCGAAATCGGCGATCACGCGGTCGAATTCGTCGCCGATCGGCGGCTGGCCCGTAGGTTGCGGTTCGCCCGCGGCGAGCGCGCGGCAGCGATCACCGAGCGAACGGATGCGGCGCAGCTGTCGTTCGGCCAGCAGACGCGACAGCACCAGAGCCAGCAGCACGCCGAACAGGATCGCGCCCAGCGTCGACAGACGCAGCAAATGCAGGCTGCGCTGCAGGCTATCGGCGTCCAGGCGCACGCCGACAACGTACGGGTGCTGTGCCGTGCCGATCGGCGCCAGCGCCGACAGTTCGGCGCGCTGGCTTGCGGCACTGCGAATGTCGCTGACTACCGCCCGCTCCATCCCGCGGTGCAGCAGGCTCGTCTCTTCACTGCTCAGGAAATTGCCGCCAGCATGGCCGTCGCCGAGACTGGTCGCCAGCACGCGCAACGAATCGCCGCGTGGCTCCACGACATAGGCACTGGCCAGATCGGTGTTGAGGCCAATCGCGCGGCGCAACCGGCCAATCACGCGCTCACCTGCCGCGGAATCGGCGCGATCACCGAGCGCGCGGATATCTTCCGCGTCCAGGGAGGACTCGATCAGGCGCACGTTGTCCAGCAGGCGCTGGCTGACCGCATCCAGCATCTGGGCGGATACGGACCAGTACATATAGGCGCCCAACGCGCCGGCACCCAGCAAGATGACCGCCAGATGGCTCAGTAGCAACTGCCGCTTGATCGTTAGCACGCCTTCCCCCCGTACGGCCCGGCCCCCGCCGTCAACCGCCGCCGAGTATAGGGCCAGCCGCCTTGCCTCGCCGTTCGGGCTTGAACTACGCTCGGCCAACTTGCGCGGCGGGGCTCCCCTCACCGCCTACTCGGGGTTGGGGAAAAATATGCTGGCTGCCCTTGGGCACATCCTGTTCGGCTTTTTCGGCCTGTTCGTGCTGGTCTTGATCGCATTCGCGTTCTCCAACAACCGCCGCTCGGTGGACTGGAGACTCGTGCTGACCGGCATTTCGCTGCAGATCCTGTTCGCCGCGTTCGTGCTCAAGGTGCCGTTCGGCGAGGCCATCTTCGACTGGCTCGGCCAGCGCTTCGTCGACCTGCTGGAATTCAACAAAGTCGGTTCGGAATTCATCTTCGGAAAACTGCTGGACGTCAGCGCCTTCGGCTTCATCTTCGCGTTCCAGGTGCTGCCGACCATCATCTTCTTCGCCGCGCTGATGGGCGTGCTGTATCACGTCGGCGTGATGCAGCAGGTGGTCAAGGGCATGTCGTGGATCATCACCAAGGTGATGAACGTCTCCGGCGCGGAGACCACATCGGTCTGCGCCAGCGTGTTCATCGGCCAGACCGAGGCACCGCTGACGGTCAAGCCGTACCTGGAAAAAATGACCGAATCGGAACTGATGACGGTCATGATCGGCGGCATGGCGCACATTGCCGGCGGCGTGCTGGCTGCCTATGTGGGACTGCTCGGCCAGGGCGATCCGGTGCAGATGGCGATCTATGCCAAGCACCTGCTCGCCGCCAGCATCATGGCGGCTCCCGCGACGCTGGTTCTGGCGAAGATCCTGATTCCCGAAACACAGGAACCGCTGACCCGCGGCAGCGTGCGCATCGAGGTCGAGCGTCACAGCGCCAACGTCATCGACGCCGCCGCGACCGGCGCCGGCGAAGGCCTCAAGCTGGCCCTGAACGTGGGCGCGATGCTGCTCGCCTTCATTGCCCTGATCGCCCTGCTCAATGCCCCGCTCAAGTCGCTGGGCACGGTGCTGTGGACCGGCTGGCGCCTGCCCGCCCTGGGTATCGTCGGCGTGCTGCTCGTCGCTGGCGCGTTTCATTCCAGCAAGCGTGCGCGCGGCGCCATGACGAGTACGCCGGTCGCAACCGGCGAAACGCCGCCGGCCGTGCCGGCATCGGCGTACTCTTCGCTGTTCTGGCTGCTGCTGGTGGTCGGCGTCGGTACGCTGCTGCTCGCCGTCGCCGCACTGGCCGCAAACGGCGCGACCATCAACGACTGGCTTTCCGCCGGCAAGAGCGTGCCGGTGACACTGAGCCTGCAGACCATCCTCGGCTACGCGCTTTCGCCAATCGCCTGGCTCATCGGCGTGCCGTGGCAGGACGCAGTGCTGGTCGGCGGCTTCATCGGCCAGAAAGTGGTGCTCAACGAATTCGTCGCCTATGTGGATTTGTCCAAGAATATGCATCTGCTACAGGAACACAGCCGTGTGGTTGCGGCCTACGCCCTGTGCGGCTTCGCCAACTTCTCGTCGATCGCGATCCAGATCGGCGGCATCGGCGGACTCGCCCCGGGCCGGCGCGCGGACCTCGCACGGTTCGGCCTGCGCGCGGTACTCGGCGGCTCGCTGGCGACCTTCATGACGGCGACGATTGCCGGCGTGCTGAACCTGCTTTAGAACAACAATCAGCTGCACCGCTCTTGCGTCCTGCAGCCGATCTCCACAACCCCGCCTCAGAAAAACAGCTCGGCTTGTTCGGAGATTTCCTAAGCCCGTGACCACGCATCGCTTCGAGGATCGCATCAACGCCCTGTCCGACCAGGACTGGGCGTGGTGGCCGCTGCTGTCGCTGCGGCCGCCACGCGACGAGGCCCTGAGCGAGGCACGCCTGTTCCTGATCGCGATCCTGTTCGGCGGTCTCTGCGCCGCCGCGGCAGTGGCCCTGCTCTGGCTGCTGTTCGGACCGCCGCTGCCGCTCGCGGCGGCCTCGATCGCCGCGGTGACGTTTGCGCTGTTCTACTTGGCCGCGCGGCTCACCTTGTTCCGCAGCTGGAATCGGCGCGCGGCACGGCTGGGCGCGGCGCGGCAGCACAGCGGGGAATGACCGGCGCGCCCGCGCACGCTCGGCCCGCATCGTCCTTCATCCATCCTTCGAGATTGACCGGCCCATGCATGTTCTCGTCGTCGGCTCCTACAACCAGGACCATGTCTGGCGCATCGACCGCTTCCCCCAGCCCGGCGAGACCCGGCGCGGCCTGGGCTTTTCGACCGGTCCTGGCGGCAAAGGCTTCAACCAGGCCGTAGCGAGTGCGCGGCAGCAGGCCGGCACGGCTTTCATCGGCGCGCTGGGCGAAGACGCTCTGGCCCGCGTAGCGCGCGAACTGGCCCTGGCCGAAGGCATCGAGACGCGCTGGCAGGTGTGCCGCGACACCTCGACCGGTTCCTGCGGCATCCTGGTCGCGGCGGATGGGCAAAACCAGATCGTGCTCGACCTCGCCGCGAACGAACGGCTAGCCGCCGATTTCGTGCGAGCCCAGGCGGACCTGTTCGCCACCGCGCGTGTCGTGCTGGTGCAGATGGAAACCGGCATCGCAGCGATACGCGCCGCTTTGCAGGCCGCGCCGCCAAACTGCGTGCGGCTGCTCAACCCGGCGCCGGTGCATGAGGAGATCGACGCGAGCCTGCTCGCGCTGGCCGATCTGGTCACCCCGAACGAAACGGAATTCGCCGACCTGCTCGCGCGTTGCGCAGGCATCCCGGTCGATGCTGCGACCATCGCCGCGAGCAGCGACGACGAGCTGCATTCGCTGTGCCGCCGCCTCGGGGCCGCCAGCGTCATCGTCACCCTCGGCGCACACGGCTGCTTCGTGTCGCATGCGGACGCGGCGCGCTGGCACGATACGGCGGACCGCTACCGCGTGGCTGCCGAGCGCGTGCAGGTGCGCGACACCACGGGTGCCGGGGATGCCTTCAACGGCGCCCTCGCCGCGCAGATCGCCAGTCATCCGCAGCAGGCGCTACGCGCCTGCGTGATCCACGCCGGCCGCGCCGCCGGGCTCAGCACGGAACAGTCCGGCGCCGCCGTGGCCATGCCGACGCTCGACCAGGTGCGGCAGCGTTTCGGCTGAAACCGCGGTACACCCAGGAGCCGCGTAGCCCGGAAGCCGCCGTAGCGGGGACACCGCGTCGCTCGCTCCGTACAATCCGCGCCCATGCACATCGGCCCGCACCTCATCTCTCCGCCGCTGATCCTCGCGCCGATGGCCGGGGTCACCGACAAGCCCTTCCGTCAGCTATGCAAGCGCCTCGGCGCCGGCCTCGCGGTATCGGAGATGACCACCAGCGATCCGCGCCTGTGGCAGACACGCAAGTCGCTGGCACGCATGGACCACGTCGGCGAACCCGCACCGGTCAGTGTGCAGATCGCCGGCTACGATCCGGTCATGCTGGCCGAGGCGGCGCGCTACAACGTCGCCCACGGCGCGCAGATCATCGACATCAACATGGGCTGCCCTGCCAAGAAAGTCTGCAATGTCTACGCCGGTTCGGCGCTGCTGCAGGACGAACCGCTGGTCGCGCGCATTCTCGAGGCTGTGGTCAGGGCCGTCGACGTGCCGGTCACGCTGAAGATCCGCACCGGCTGGAACCGCGACAACCGCAACGGCCTGCGCATCGCGCGCATCGCCGAGGAGGCCGGCATCGCCGCCCTGGCGGTGCACGGTCGGACCCGCGCCGATCTCTACGAGGGCGAGGCCGAATACGACACCATCGCCGCGATCAAGCAGGCCGTACGCATACCGGTGCTGGCCAACGGCGACATCGATTCGCCCATCAAGGCGCGCGAAGTACTGCGCCTGACCGGCGCCGACGGCCTGCTGATCGGCCGCGCCGCGCAGGGCCGACCGTGGATCTTCCGCGAACTCGCGCATTTCCTCGCCCACGGCGAACTGCTGGCGGAACCCACGATCGACGAAGTACGCGAGATCCTGCTCGGCCACCTGCACGCGCTGCACGCGTTCTACGGCGAGCCGCAGGGCGTGCGCATCGCGCGCAAGCACCTCGGCTGGTACGCCAAGGACCGGCCCGAAAACGCGGCATTCCGCGCCGTGGTCAACCGCGCCGAGAGCGCCGAGGCGCAGCTACACCTGACGCGCGACTATTTCGACGCGCTCGCCGCCGGCACGATCCCCCTGCCACACGCGGCCTGAGGTTTCAGGCCGCGGCTTGACGCCATCGCCCCCAGTCGCTATTGAACCGACGACACCGACGCCGCGAGCCGCCATGACCGACACGCAACCGTCCGCCGCCGACAACCGGCGTCCCATCGCTGCGCGCGGCAATGTACTGGTCCGCCGTATTGCCGCGATGCTCGTGCGCAGTGGCATCTCGCCGAACGTCATTTCGGTCATCAGCGTCGGCTTCGCCGCCGCGGGCGCGCTCGCCCTGCTTCATATCGACTCGCCGTGGGGAGCGCTGCTCTGTGCCGTGGCGATACAGCTACGCCTGCTGTGCAACCTGTTCGACGGCATGGTCGCGGTCGAAGGCGGCCGCCAGACCGTAACCGGCATGCTCTACAACGAAGTACCGGACCGCATCGCAGACAGCGTATTCATCGTCGCGCTGGGCGTCGCCGCCGGACTGCCGTGGCTGGGCTGGCTCGGCGCGCTGCTCGCAGCGCTGACCGCGTACGTGCGTACGCTCGGCGGCGCACTGGGACTAAAGCAGGATTTCCGCGGCCCGATGGCCAAGCCGCATCGCATGGCGCTGATGACGGCAGCCTGCGTGATCGCGCCGCTGGAACTGCATTTCCTGCACAGCCGCTACGGCCTGATCGTGGCCGCAGCGGTGATCGCCGCGGGCTCGGCATTGACCTGCGCCACACGCCTGTCCGCGATCACGCGACAGCTGGAGCAGCGCGCATGATGGAGCGCACTGCCGCGGCGGGACTCGTGAGCCTCACGCGCCTGCTCGTCGGCGCGCGCGCCCAATGGCGCAGCGAACCGGACGGCGGCCAATGCCTGTACTTCGCGAACCACTGCAGCCACCTCGACACGCTCGCGATCTGGAGCGCGCTGACGCCAGCCCAGCGCGCGGTGACGCGGCCGGTCGCCGCGC
>JAAFHE010000018.1 GCA_013298265.1 Lysobacterales bacterium
TCCGTGTCGTCCGCGGTGCCGAGGCGCTGGGTATTTCCTATCCCGATATCGTCCGCGTCAATATGGCCGACCTGCCGCCGGCCCGCCAGTGGCGGCCCGGCGATCCGCTGGTCGAGATTCCGCGCCAGCACTGGGAATTCAAGCCAAACCAGGCGCCGACTCCGGTCAATCCGACCGATCTCAACGATCCGCTGGTCCCGCTGCAGTTCAACGAGCCCACGCGCGGCACCGGTACCTTCACGACGCCGACTGTCAACGTCGCCGGCAGCACGTCGCAGGCTTCGCCGCCCGATCCGTCCGGTGACATCGGCACCAGCCATTTCGTGCAGGGCGTCAACGGTAGCGGCGGCAGCGAAATCCGTATCTACCGCAAGGCCGACGGCAGCTTCGTGCGCAGCTTCTCGCTCGTATCGCTGGGCGGCACCGGCGCCTGCGCGTCGGGCCTGGGCGATCCGATCATCATTTTCGACGAGATTGCCGACCGCTGGGTGCTGACCGAATTCTCCAGCCAGGCTGGCCGCTCGCTCTGCGTCTACGTCAGCGACACCGACAATCTCGAAGCACCGACGGTCACCTGGTACAAGTACACCTTTACCATGCCGGCCTTCCCTGACTACCCGAAATACGGCGTCTGGGGCGATGCGTACTACGTCGGCGCGAACGAAGCCGGTACTGCCAGCGCACGCGCGATCTATGCCATGGAGCGCGCCAAGATGCTCGCGGGCCAGCCTGCGACCTTCCAGCGCATCACGATTCCGAATCTCGCCGGTTTCGGCTTCCAGATGACGACGCCGGCCGATCACGACGGTATCGACAATCCGCCCGCCGGCGCGCGCGGCATCTTCATGCGCCATCGCGACGACGAATCGCACAACGCCGGCTCGAACAACCCGACCCAGGACTTCCTGGAGCTGTACCAGCTCGCGGTGGACTTCACCACGCCGGCCAATACGGTGCTGACCGGCCCGGTGCAGATTCCGGTTGCCGAATTCAGTTCCAATCTCAACGGCCTGACCGCGTTCAACGCGTTCCCGCAGCCGAGCGGCCAGAAGCTCGATCCGCTGCGCGAACCGATCATGAATCGCCTCGCCTACCGCAATTTCGGCAGCTACGAAGCACTGATCGGCAACCTTGTCACCGATATCGACGCCAACGACACCGGCGGCATCCGCTGGTTCGAACTGCGTCGCGTCGGCGGCATTGCCAATCCGTGGACGCTGTACCAGGAAGGTACCTGGGCCGGCGCCGCTACGCCGCAGGACGGCATCGACCGCTGGATGGCCGGCATCTCGATGGACAGCTCCGGCAATATCGCAATGGCCTATTCCATGGTGCGCCAGGCGCCCGCGCTGTTCCCGGCGATTGGCTACGTGGGCCGCCAGGCCGGCGATCCGCTCGGCACGATGACGACACCCGAGACGACGCTCGTCGCCGGCGTCGGCAACCACCCGAACGAACGCTGGGGCGATTACGCTCAGATGGGCGTCGACCCGGTCGACGGCTGTACTTTCTGGTTCACCGGCGAATACATGCCGAGCACCCAGAAGGGCACACGTATCGGCGCGTTCCGGTTCGATGCCTGCGGTTCGCCGACCTTCACCGTCAACGGCAGCAACAACCTGAGTCAGGAAGTCTGTACCGCCAGCGGTACGGTCGCGCTGACGCCGGTCACGCTCAACGTCGGTTCGGTGAACGGCTTCACCAGCACGGTCAACCTCGCCTTCGCCAACGCCCTGCCGACCGGCTTCAGCGGCGGCTTCGCGCCGACCGCGGTGACGCCGCCGGGCACCAGCACGGTGTCGATGAGCGTTGCCAACACCGCCGCGCCGGGCACGCAGACCATCGGTCTGGCCGGCACCAGCGGCGCGACGACCAAGACCGCCAACCTCAACGTCGTCGTCGCGACGGCGTTGCCGGTCGTGCCGGCCCTGACCTCGCCCGCCAACAACGCGGTCGGCGTCTCGTTCTCGCCGACCCTGAGCTGGGGCGCTTCGGCCCAGGCCAAGAGCTACGTGGTCGAAATCTCGACCGATCCCGCTTTCGGCAGTATCGCGTACACGCAGACCGTCACCGGCGGCGGCACCAATGTCACCGTGACACCGGCCCTGGCCAGCAACACGCGTTTTTACTGGCGCGTGCGTGCCAACAACATCTGCGGCACCAGTGCCAACTCGCCGGTGTTCACGTTCAAGACGTCGCCGGCACTTGGCGACTGCGATGAGACGCAAGTGGCAGCCAGCGTGTACAGCGACGACGTGGAAGCCAGCGTCGCCGGCTGGACCACGACCGGTAGCACCGGCGCGTCGACCTGGGCCGTCAGCACCGCGCGCCCGGCCTCGCCGACCAAGTCCTGGCTCGCCGTCGATCTGGCGACCACGTCAGACCAGCGCCTGATCTCGCCCGCCATCGTGCTGCCGACCGGTCAGAACCCGCTGACCCTGAGCTTCCAGAACGACGTCAACATGGAAGAGCGCACGGCCGGCGGCTGCTGGGACGGCGGCCTGCTGGAGGTCTCGACCAACGGCGGTTCGACCTGGACACAGATCACGAGCGCGCAGATGTCCACACCGTATACCGGCTCGCTCAACGACGGTCCGGCCAACGGCCTGCAGGGTTGGTGCGGCACGATTCCGTACCGCAAGACGATCGTCGACCTGAACAGCTACGCCGGCCAGACGGTGAACTTCCGCTTCCGCGCGTCGACTGACGGCTCGGTCGGCGACACGCCCCTGGGCTGGTTCGTCGACGACATCAAGGTGCAGAGCTGTGCGGCTCCGGCCGACTTGATCTTCAAGAACGGCTTCGAACCGTAAGGTTCCTGTCCTGGCACTGATGAAAAGGCCGCCGCGAGGCGGCCTTTTCATTTCTGCAGTCGACAGCGGCGTCGGCCGCACTGCGAGGAGCGGACGCTCGTATCGTGACAGGAGTAGCCCCAGACTCCCTTGGCTACTGTGTTCACGCGATACGCTTGCCCCGACGCGCGCTGCAGCTTTGTGTCGTCTCGACGTCGTCTCGACTACACCTTCGCCGCCATAAAATCGGCCGCGCGCGTCAGGACCGTGTCTCGACGGCCCGGCTACGAATAGGTGTGAGGAATCCGGGCCAAGCGATCGCTGCCGGTTGGAGCAGATAGGGTCGGGCGTGTCTCGCGAGGCGGCTCTGAGCGAGTCGTGCGAATGATCGGAGGTTTCCGAAACGCAGATACCAAAACGCCACCGCAGGGCTCAGGGGGTGCCCTACGGTGGCGCCTTGGCAAGGCGATGACCGCCTTGTATTAGTTACTCGAAGTGGGGTTCGCGATCGGCTCATCCGAGCGAAAAATATTTGGTGATCGCGGTCACACTCACTCGACGCGACAGAAGACGGCCTTCAGATAGCGTGACTCGGGCACATGCGCCTGCCAGGGATGATCAGGGCCGGCACCGGTGACCTTGAGCACCTGCACGGTGCGGTTCGAATAGAACGCAGCGCGTCGCAGCATGTCGAGGAACTGCTCCTCGCTGACCAGCCCGGTGCAGGAACAGGTCACGAACAGGCCGCCCGGCTTGACGGCGCCCAGGGCCAGCTTGTTCATGTCCAGATATTTCTTCAGCGCCGGGATCACCTGTTCGCGGTCGCGCGTCATCTTGGCGGGGTCGAGCACGACGACGTCGAACTTCTCGGCGCGGCCTGCGGCGATGTCGCGCAGCCAGTGGAAGATGTCCGCCTGGACGAAGCGTACCTTGACCTTGTTCAGCCGCGCGTTTGACTCGGCGACCTCAAGGATCTCCTCGTCGAGATCGACGCCGACAACTTCGCTCGCGCCGCCGATAGTCTTGGCGTAGATCGCAAAACCGCCGGAGTTGCAGCACAGGTCCAGCACGCGCTTGTCCTGGCAAAACGCGGCGAGCGCGAGGCGGTTGTCGCGCTGATCGGCGAAAAAGCCGGTCTTGTGCTTGGTCCCCGGTGCGGCATGGAATTTCACGCCGTGCTCCTGGATCACCGTCGGCCTCGGCGTCGGCGGCGTGGAGCAGTCGAAGCTCTCCTGCTTCTGCACATGGTCCTCGGCGAACGCGTAGACCTGACTGTCGGGATAGTGCGCCAGCAGGCAGCGGCGGATCACATCGCGCTGGCGGAACATGCCGGCGGAGAAGAACTCGATCACGAGCGTGTCGGCGAAGCGATCCACGACCAGTCCGGACAGGCCGTCGCCTTCGGAATGCACGACGCGGTAGGCGTCAGTCACCGCGTCGAGCCTGAGCACCTCGCGACGGAGTTCGACGGCGCGGGCGATCTTGCGTTCGAAGAACGCGACGTCGACGGCTTCGTCAGGATCCTGGGTCAGCACACGCAGGGCGATGCGCGAGTGGCCGTTATAGAAGCCGCGGCCGGCGAAGCTGCCGTCGCGGTCGTAGATATCGACGACGCTGCCGGGCTTGGGTCGCTCGGCGGGTTTCTCGACCATCTTCTGAAAGATCCAGGGATGGTTGGAGCGGCGCTCGATCTTGAGCTGGACAGTGGGATTGGCGGGGTCGGAGGATTTCATCGCGGCATGATACCAGCGCCGCTTGCGCCGCCCGGCAACCGCCCGCATCGTCGCCGCATGCATTTTCCTCCGTTGCACCGCGGCACGCTGCTCGCACGCCGCCAGCGCTTTCTCGCGGACATTCGCCTCGACGACGGCCGCAACGTCCTGGCGCATTGCCCCAACACCGGGCGCATGCTCGGCTATTCCGCACCCGGAATGACGGTATGGGCGAGCGAGCGCGAGCCGGGCGGGCGCTGTGCGTGGACCTGGGAGCTGGCCGACGTCGGCGGTGCACTGGTTGGCGTGCACCCCGCACGCGCCAACGCGCTGGTCTCCGAGGCGATAGCGCTGCAGCGCATTGCGCCGCTGGCCGGGTACGCCGAGCACCGACGCGAAGTGCGCTACGGTACGGAAGGCAGCCGCATCGACCTACTGTTGCACGCGGCCGGTCGCGCCGACTGCTACGTCGAGGTGAAGTCGGTCACGGCGGCCGACGAATTCGGCCTGGGCATCTTCCCCGATGCGGTCAGCGAACGCGGCCAGCGGCACCTGCGGGAGCTGCAGGGCGTCGCGGCGCTGGGCGGCCGCGCGGTGCTGCTGTTCTGCGTGCAGCGCGCCGACGTGCTTGCCCTGCGTGCGGCCAGCGAGATCGACCCGGCCTATGCGCGCGGCCTGCGCGAGGCGCAGGCCGCCGGCGTGGAGGTCCTGGCCTGGCAATGCGTCATCTCGACCCGGGAGATCACGCTCGCGCGGCAGCTTCCGCTGCTGCGCTAGCCCTTGAGCCAGCGCGCCGCGTCGAGCGCGAAATACGTGAGGATGGCATCGGCGCCAGCGCGCTTGATGCTCGTCAGCGCCTCCAGCACGCAGGCCTGCTCGTTGATCCAGCCGTTCTGGCCAGCGGCCTTGAGCATCGCGTACTCACCGCTGACCTGATAGACCAGGGTCGGCGCGCCGAAGCGATCCTTCACGCGGCGTACGATGTCGAGATAGGGCAGGCCCGGCTTGACCATGACCATGTCCGCGCCTTCGTCCAGGTCGAGTGCGACCTCGCGCAGCGCCTCGTCGCTGTTGGCCGGGTCCATCTGATAAGTATATTTATTGCCTTTGCCGAGATTGGCAGCAGAGCCGACCGCGTCGCGGAACGGGCCATAGAAGCTGGACGCATACTTGGCCGAATACGCGAGGATACGCGTGTGGATATGGCCGGCGTCTTCCAGCGCGGCGCGGATCGCGCCGATGCGGCCGTCCATCATGTCCGACGGTGCGACCACGTCAGCACCGGCGGCCGCATGCGACAGGGCCTGGCGCACCAGCGCCGTCACCGTCTCGTCATTGAGCACGTAGCCCGATTCGTCGATCAGCCCGTCCTGGCCGTGCGTCGTGAACGGGTCCAGCGCCACGTCGGTGATGACGCCGAGTTCGGGCCAGGCCTGCTTGAGCGCTCGCACCGCACGCTGGGCGAGGCCGTCGGGATTCCACGCCTCGGCCGCGTCGAGACTCTTGGCCTCGGGCGGCGTGACCGGAAACAGCGCCAGCGCCGGAATGCCGAGTGCCTGGGCCTGGCCGGCGAGCTCCAGCAATTCGGCGATGCCAACGCGCTCAACACCGGGCATTGAGGAAATCGCTTCGCGGCCACTGCCCTCGTGCACGAATACTGGCAGGATCAGATCGGCGCTGGTCAGCGTGGTCTCGCGCATGAGCGCGCGTGAAAAAGCATCACGCCGCATGCGTCGCGGACGGGTGGCGGGAAAGGCCATGGAAGACACTCCGGCAATCGTGCGAAGCGCAACAGCGTAGCGCATCGTCGCGGCAGTCGTGCCGGTCCGCGGCAGTCTGCCGCGCCGACCAATATCGGGGCATGGCAGTTTTCGCCGCGCTTTTCCGTAGTCGACAAGGGTGTGGTCACCCTGTGGCAGTCGATGCGCAGGCCGCATACGTACTTGAAATGACGGGCTTGAGCTGGTCATATTGCGCGGCCGCTGCGGGCATGATGCCCGCGATGCAGGCGCGGTCCAGCAGGAAACCACACCTTGTCCGGTATTCTGGTCGTCGAACGGTCAACGACGCTGAGCCATTTGCTCAAGCGCACGCTCGCGGCTGCCGGTCTGGCAGCGCGCAGCGAGCTGACGACGTATCTGGATACGATCGACCATCTCAAGCAGTCGGTGGAACTCGCCCAGCCCTACGGCGTGCTGATCATCGGCGTGCCCGCGCGACCGACGCGCGACTGTATGGCCCTGCTCGACTTTCTCGCGACGGACGCGGAGCGCGTGCTGCCGGTCCTGCTGATGGTGCACGAGCAAAGTCCCGAGCTCGACGCGTGGCAGCGCCGGCACGGCAAGGCCCTGATCGTGCTGTGGACACAATTCAGCAAGATTCCGACCGCACTGGCGCAGCTGGAACCCAGGTCCGCGCAGCTCGCCGCGCAGGCGGCGGTGGTCGCGGTGCCGTCGCAAGGCATACGCATTCTTTTCGTCGACGATTCGCACAGCGTGCGCCTGGCCTACCAGCAGCTTCTGGAGCGCCAGGGCTATGCGGTCGCGACCGCGGGCACCTTGAGCGAAGCCTCCGAGAAAGCCGCGCGCGAAACCTTCGACCTGGCCATCGTCGACTACTTCCTGCCGGACGGAAACGGCGACGAACTGTGCCGCCGGCTGGCCGGATTGCCCGGTGCGCCGACGCTCGCGGTCATCACCGGCACCTATCGCGAAGACATCATCGTCAAGAGCCTCGACGCCGGCGCGATCGAGTGCATGTTCAAGAACGAAGCCAAGGAGCTGTTCCTCGCGCGCGTCAAGACGCTGTCGCGGCAGATCCAGATGCAGAAGTCGGTCGAGGCCGAACGCCAGCGGCTCGACGGCATCCTCGGTTCGGTCGGCGACGGCGTGTATGGCGTCGATCAGCAGGGCGTGGTCACCTTCATCAATCCGACCGGCCTGCGCCTGCTGGGGTATGCCGACGAAGAACAACTGATCGGCAAGCAGGCCCAGGGCCTGATCCATCAGTCGGCGGACGAGGCCAGCGCCGACGTCGTCGAATCGGGCCTGGGTCAGGCCTATACCGCCGGCAATTCGCTCAAAGGTCACGAGACTGTGTTCTGGCGTCGTGACAAGAGCGGCATGACGGTCGAATGCTCGGTGCTGCCGCTGGCGATCCAGAACCGGCGCCAGGGTTCCGTCGTGGTGTTCCGCGACATCTCCGAACGCAAGAGTGCCGACAGCCTGCGCTGGGAAATGACCCACGACAAGCTGACCGGCCTGGTCAATGCGCGGCATTTCACGCACCAGGTCGCGCAGGAACTGCAGCGCCGGCGTGAAGCGGGCGGCTATTCGTCGATCCTCTACATTGACCTCGACCGCTTCAGCGCGATCGTCGACGCCGCCGGCTTGCCGGCCAGCGAGCGGCTGCTCGTCGAAATCGCGACCGTGCTCGGCAAGCGTCTGCGCGAGCACGACGTGCTCGCACGCATCGAGGGCGACCGCCTTGCGCTGATGCTGTCCGGTGTGCAGCTGGAAAACCTGTTTCCGCTGGCCGACAGCTACCGCGAACTTCTGCACCAGTGCAAATACGAGGCCGGTGGCGCGACCCGGCCGGTCACGGCGTCGATTGGCGTCGCTGTCATCAGCCGCGAGACGCCGTCGGCGGAATACGTGGTCGAGCATGCGCGCCTGGCCTGTCGCACGGCCAAGCAGCGCGGCCGTGACCAGACCGAGATCTATGTCGGCGAGCACGACGCCCGCATCGCGCGCGAGATCGAAGCCGGCTGGACCGAACGCCTGCGCCAGGCCATGGAGCAGGAGCGCATCGTGTTGCTGGTGCAGCCGATCGTGCCCATCGCCGCGCTGCCGCGCAGCGAGTCAGCCGTGGTGCAGCGACAGGGCTGGCGGGTCAACGGCTCGGGCACAGCGGGGCAGGAATACCTGTTCGAAATCCTGATCCGCATGGTCGGCAAGGACGGCCAGCTGATCTCGCCTGGCGTATTCGTCCCGCTGGCCGAACGCGTCGGCATGATGCCCAAGCTGGACTTGTGGGTATTGAACCGCCTGCTGCGCTACCTGGCCGGCGTGCGCGGCGTGAAGGCGCCGGTCGCTTTCCACGTCAACCTGTCCAACATGACGCTGGCCGACCCGGATTCGCTCAAGCTGATCGAGGCGGCGATCCGCACCTCCGGCGTGCCGGCGCGCCAGCTCGTATTCGAGATCACCGAAACCTCGGAACTGACCAGCCTGCACAGCGCACGCAAGTTCATCTCGGCGCTGAAGAAACTCGGCGTCCGCTTCGCCCTCGACGATTTCGGCACGGGCTTTTCGAGCTTCACCCATCTGCGCCATCTGCCGGTCGACTTCGTCAAGGTCGAAGGCAGCTTCGTGCAGGGCATGTCGGGCAGTGAACTCGATCGCAAGATGGTCGGTTCGATCACCCAGCTGGCGCAGTCGCTGAAGCTGCGCGTGATCGGCGAGCACGTCGACAGCTTCGCCACGCTGGAGGCGCTGCGTTCGTCCGGCGCCGACTATGCGCAAGGCAACTATCTCGGCGAGCCGCGCCCGCTGCGCAGCGTCGATTTCGCCGCGCTGTTCCCGCATGGCTGAAATTCCGGTGCAGGATTCCGCGTCCCCGGGACGCGGCGATCCGGCCGCCGCGGTTGCTCTCCCCGACACGGCCGGTCGCACGATACGGCGCTGTCTCCAGGTCCTCGGCGCACTCGCCGTGCTGTGCATCGCCGGACCCTGGTTCAGCCGCTACGGCGTGGACCATACGGACTGGGAACACCTCTCTGTCGCCCCGGGCCTGGCCCACGGCCATTGGCTTGGCACGGATGCGATCGGCCGTGACGTGTTTGTCCGCCTGTGTATCGGCGGCCGCCTGTCGCTGCTGATCGGCCTGCTTGCGAGCGCAGTCGCGCTGATCCTCGGCATGCTCTACGGCGTCGTCGCCGGCTACGTGGGCGGCATCGTCGACCGCGTGCTCATGCGCGCGCTGGACCTGATGGCGGCATTGCCGTTCCTGCTTATCGTGATCTTGCTGCTGACTGTGTTCGAGCGCTCGCTGCTGCTGTTGCTGGCTGCGATCGGCGGCTATGTCTGGATGGATCTCGCCCGCGTGATGCGCGCCGAGGCGGGGCGCCTGCGCGGCCTCGCGTTCGTCGACGCCGCGCGCCTGCATGGCGCCAGTCCAGGCTGGATCATGGGGCGGCATATCGCGCCGAATCTGCTCGGGCTGGCCGTGGTCTATCTGAGCCTGGGCGTGCCCAACGCCATCCTGATCGAATCGTTCCTCGGTTTTCTGGGTCTTTCCGTCGATGAGCCCGGCGCGAGCTGGGGCGGCATGCTGTTCGACGGCACGCAGGAAATGGACGTGGCGCCGTGGACCCTGATTGCGCCCGCACTGGCCCTGGGGTTGACCCTGATCAGCTGCCAGTTCCTCGGCGAAGCCTTGCGCAAGCGCCTCGATCCGCGACGGGCCAGCGTGTGAGCACACCATTGCTGCGGGTCAGCGGACTGCGCATCGTTCTGCCGCCACGGCCCGACCCTCTCGTCGATGGGGTCGATTTCACGCTGCAGTCCGGCGAATGCCTCGCGCTGGTCGGCGCGTCCGGTTCGGGCAAGAGCCTGACCAGTACCGCCCTGATCGGCCTGCTGCCGGCGGCGGCGCGGGTCAGCGGCTCGATCGTCTTTGCCGGCGAAGAAATGATCGGCGCCGCGTCAGATCACTGGCGACGCGTGCGCGGTGGCGGTATCGGCATGGTCTGGCAGGACAGCCAGGCCAGCCTGCATCCCTTGCGCCGCGTCGGGGCACAGCTGGTCGAGGCCCTGCGTCATGCCGGTATCGCTACGCGCGGCGCGGCAGGTCACCGCGCGGCGGAATTGTTGGCCGAGGTCGGTATCGACCGGCCGGCCGAGCGTCTGGCGAGCTATCCCCACGAACTCTCCGGCGGCCAGCGTCAGCGCGTGCTGATCGCCCTGGCGCTGGCCGCCGATCCGCGCCTGATCATCGCCGACGAAGCGACGAGCGCGCTCGATAGCACGGTTCGCCTGCAGATCGTCGAATTGCTGGACCGGTTGCGCCGTGAGCGCGGCCTGGCCTTGCTGTTCGTGAGTCACGACCTGGCGCTGGTGCGGCGCGTCGCCGACCGCGTCGCGGTGCTCGATCAGGGCCGGCTGGTCGAGCTGGCCGATACCGCGATGTTGTTCGCCGCGCCGCTACACGAGCAGACACGCGCGCTGCTCGCATTGCGCAAACCGTCCGTCGCGGCGGCGCCGGCGGCGGCAGCTATCCTGCTGCAACTCGAGGGGCTCGATGCCAGTTTCTCCCCGGCCGGGTTTTGGGGTGCGACCCGCCGGATGGCGCTGCGCGACATCGGATTCAGCCTGCACGCCGGCCGCACGCTGGCGATCGTCGGCGAATCCGGATCGGGCAAGTCCACATTGTTGCGCTGTCTGCTCGGCCTGCACCGCGCTGACCGCGGCGGCCTGGTCCTCGATGGGCAGGCGTTCGACCTGTCCGACCTGTCCGATGCGGCGCCGTTGCGCCGGCGGCTGCAACTTGTTTTCCAGGATCCGGGCGCCTCGCTCGATCCGCTGTGGCGGGTGGGCGATATCGTCGCCGAGCCGTTGCGCCTGGGCCGGCAGTTGCTGTCGCGACAGGAGCGTGAACAGTGCGTCGCCGCGCTGCTGGCCGATGTCGACCTGGATCCGGCGCTGGCCGTGCGCTATCCGCATGCGCTGTCGGGCGGCCAGCGCCAGCGTGTCGCGATCGCGCGCGCGCTGGCGGCGCAGCCGTCGGTGCTGCTGCTGGACGAGGCCACCAGCGCACTGGACGTCGCGGTGCAGCACCAGATCCTGCAGCTACTGCGCCGCCTGCAGCGCGAACGCGGACTGGCGTTGCTGTTCGTCACCCACGATCTGGATCTGGTCGCGGATTTCGCCGATGACGTGGGGGTCTTGTGGCGCGGAGAACTTGTCGAACGGGGGCTCGTTGGGGAGATTTTCGCCCGGCCGCGTCATACCCACACGCGCGAGCTACTGACGGCTGCCGGCCGTCGCGCGGCGCCGAACGCGCAGGAACTGTGAAGCAGTTCCGTGACTTCCGCGAAACCGTTCAGCGACAGTTGGATTCGGTTAAGGAATAATTAAGTCGCTATTTTTCATAAGACTGGATGATAAATCTGGTCGCCCACTAAAGAACTCGCCGCAACCTCTTGAAATAAAGAGGTTTTATTATGTCGCAAAACATACTATTTCTCGTCGTCTGCGCTGCTGTTGTGGCTGCTCTGCTGTCGATCAAGCGCATACCCGAAGGCACCGTCTACACCTTGCGCCGTTTCAACGGCCAGGCGCGTACCTTGCAGTCCGGCACCCATCTCATCTGGCCGCTGCTCGAACGCGTGGTCCATCGCATTTCCCTGACGGGCCACATCCTTCCGCTCGACGAGCTGTTCCCGGTCTCTGGCGCGAACGCGCGCCTGAGTGGCAAGATTTTCTGGCAAGTCGTCGATGCCGAACGCGCTGATGCCTCTATCGATCGCGCCGAAGCGCTGATCCGGGCCAGAGCACTCAATGCGGCCCGCGCAACCGACAATCCGCGCGAGGAAGACCCGGAAGTCCGCAATAGCCGGCTGAAGGCCGCCTTGAACGACGGCTTGCGCGACGTCGGCATCGTCGTCACCCGTGTCCAGGTCGGCCTCGCCTGATTCCTTTCTGATACCTGCGCGCACCACGCCAAGTACCGCACTCGCTGGTGCTTGAATGGCAGCGACTGGATTTTACCGACCGCGGCCCGGATACTTGCCGGCCTTTTCGATACGGACAGCCCGGCGATGGCGCAACGGGATCGTCTGCGTCACCGGCTTGACGACGGCCTCGCGGTCCTGGGTCTGGATCTGTCGGACGCGATTCGCGTTCAGCTGATCGCCTACGTCGAGTTGCTGGCGCGCTGGAACGCGGCCTACAACCTGACGGCGGTCCGCGATCCGGGTGATATGGTCGCGCGCCATCTGCTGGATTCGCTCGCGATCGTTCCTCACGTCAGCGGAGCTACGCTCGTGGATCTGGGCAGCGGCGCCGGTCTGCCGGGTATTCCGCTGGCGCTGGTCGCGCCGCAGCGCCAGGTCACCCTGGTCGACTCCAACGGCAAGAAAGCCCGCTTCCTGCGCGAAGCGGTACGTTCGTTGAAGCTGGCCAACGTCCGTGTTGTCGAGGGGCGGGTACAGGATGTGCCGGGACAATTCGATTGCGTCACCGCGCGTGCGTTTGCCACCCTCGCGGACATGCTCGACTGGGCTGGCGGACTGCTCGCGGAAGGCGGCCACTGGCTCGCCATGAAGGGTAAGCTGGCCGACGAGGAAATCGCGGCCTTGCCGGCCGGATTCCGCGTCGAGCAGGTCGTCGTGCTGGATGTGCCGGCAGTCGTCGGCGAACGTCATCTCATCGTTGTACGCAGGGCTTGAACTAACCGGTTTCTCCATGACGCGCATCATCGCCATCACCAACCAGAAAGGCGGCGTCGGCAAGACGACGACCGCGGTCAATCTCGCGGCGGCGCTGGCCGAGACGCGGCGCAAGATCCTGCTCGTCGATCTCGACCCGCAGGCCAACGCGACGATGGCTTCCGGCGTGGACAAGCGCGCGGCCAAGCCGAACGGCTATGAAGTCCTGCTCGACGAAGTGCCGATCGAACGCGCCATCATCACGACCGAAGCCCATTTCGACCTGTTGCCGGGCAGTTCCGACCTGACCGCGGCCGAACTCAAGCTGATGGATGCGCTCGCGCGCGAAAGTCGCCTGAAGGAACAGCTAGCCAAGCTTGGCGACACGTATCACACCATCCTCATCGATTGTCCGCCGACGCTGCACCTGCTCACGATCAACGCACTGAGCGCGGCCCACGGCGTGCTGATTCCCGTGCAGTGCGAATACTTCGCGCTCGAAGGGCTGGCGAGCTTGCGCGAAACCATCGAGGCGGTGCGCCGGCGCCTGAATCCACGCCTGGAAATCGACGGCCTGCTGCGCACCATGTACGACGTACGCAACAACCTGTCCAACGAAGTCTCGGCCCAGCTCACCAAGCATTTCGGCGACAAGGTGCTGCGCTCGATCATTCCGCGCAACATCCGCCTGGCCGAAGCGCCCAGTCACGGCAAACCCATCAACCTGTACGACCGGGAGTCGCGCGGCGCCATCGCCTACCTCGGCCTGGCCGGCGAAATGCTGCGGCTGGAACGCGGCGCCGCCGCGGCCGCAGCGCATTCCACCTGAGGAATACCATGTCGGCAGCGAAGAAACGGGGACTCGGACGCGGCCTGGACGCGCTGCTCGGCAACCTCGAACCGGACACCAGCGAGTCGGCCGATGGCACGAGCGAATTGCGCCATATCGCCGTCGGTCGCATCTTTCCGGGCAAATACCAGCCGCGCCAGATCATCGACCCGGAAAAGCTCGAAGAACTCGCCGCCTCGATCAAGGCCCAGGGGGTCATCGAGCCGATCGTCGTGCGCGCCGCGGGTGACCGCTTCGAGCTGATCGCCGGCGAACGCCGCTGGCGCGCGACGCAATTGGCTGGTCTGGCTGAGATTCCGGCTCTGGTGCGTGATGTCGACGATCGCGCCGTCGTCGCGATCGCGCTGATCGAGAACATCCAGCGCGAAGAACTCACGCCGCTGGAAGAAGCTCAGTCGCTCAAGCGCCTCATCGACGAATTCGACCTGACCCACCAGCAGGTCGCCGATGCAGTCGGACGTTCGCGCGCGGCGGTGTCCAACCTGCTGCGCCTGATGGACCTGCCGGCAGAAATCAAGCATCTGCTCGAGCAGAAAAAGCTCGACATGGGCCATGCCCGTGCCTTGCTGACCCTGCCGGAATCGCTGGCCGTCGGCTTGGCCCGGCAGGCGGCGGAACACGGCTGGTCGGTGCGCGAACTCGAAGAGGCGGCGCGCGCCGCGCAAACCGAGCCGCGCCCGACCGCAGCCAAACCCGCCGCGCCGCTGCGCGATCCGAACGTCGAGGCGCTGGAACGGGATCTGTCCGAGCGCATCGGCGCCCGCGTCGCGATCACCCACAGCCGCAACGGTCGCGGCAAGCTCACGATCCGCTATCACAGTCTGGAAGAACTCGACGGCATCCTCGGCCGCATCAAGTAGGCGTTACCTGTCGGCAGCCGCACTGCCGTTGCATCCGATGGAACCGCCGCGTGAAAGCGTTTTGGTGCAACGAGGGTCTGTATG
>JAAFHE010000180.1 GCA_013298265.1 Lysobacterales bacterium
ATTCATCCGCACATAGATCGTGTGCCAGTTACCGAAGCGCGTGGGCAGTCCACGCCACTTACAGCCTTGCTCTGCCACGTAAAGTATCGCGTTCAGAACATCGAGGTTGGACAGGCTGACATTGCCTCGCTGTCGGGGTAGGCAATGTTCAATTTTTGAGAATTGCTCAGCAGTGATCTCCATGTGCGGATTGTCACAGATTTCGATCGACTAACCAATAGTGTTAACACGTCCTAGTCGAAGACGACTTGGACCTGGGCAACGGTCTGAGAATTGCGCTATCGGATCAGGGCTACCACGTGACCTGGGTCCGTACACTGTCTAGCGCCAAAGACGCGCTCGCCGAGCCACCGGATATCGTCGTTCTGGATCTGGGTTTACCCGACGGCGACGGAATGACCCTGCTGGCACTACTTCAGCGCTGTAATGACGGAATACCCGTGATCGTGATCACCGCGAGCGACAGGCTAGAAGACTGCACGCGAGGTCTGGACTCCGGCGCCGATGACTATGTCGTCAAGCCGTTCGCGCTGCAGGAACTACTGTCTCGCATCCGGGCGCTGGCCCGGCGCACGTATGGACTACGTGACGACGTATTGGCACTGCGGGGACTAAAGGTGCACCCACCGACGATGCGAGTCACCGTTTGTGGCGACCCAGTAGATCTGACCCGCAGCGAGTTTCAAATCCTACTGGCGCTCCTCAAGCGCGTGGACCGGATCATTCCACGTCAGTGGCTGGAGACGCAGGTGTGGCGGAACGGCCAGTCCGGCGAAAGCAACGCGCTCGAAGTGCACATTTCCAATATCCGCCGAAAGATTGGCGACGGTTTCATCCGCACGGTTCGCGGCGTCGGCTATGTTATTGAGCGCTCACCGGCTGGCGAAGCGGCATGAAATGGCTCACGGAATGGGGCAAGAGACTGTTGCGGCCATCCCTGGTCCGTCGCCTGGTCGTCCTGCAGATTCTATTGTTGGTACTTGTTTGGATTGCCGTACTGCTCACGGCCTTCGTGGAGAGGCGCTTCGGCCGGTCGGCGCTGGATGACACCGTGAAGTTCGACACGGTGATAGCCGTCGCGGACGACCTGGCACGGCAGGCGGGCAACGCCTCCGGCAGCTTTCAGAGCCTCGATCGACTGTTGGGTAACGAGTCCAGCGACGAGCGCGTCACCGACTGGCCCTTTCGAATGAGCGTATGCCTGGAAAATACTGTTATATACATTTCACACGACACACCGGAAGTGCTGTGCACGCTGCCGGTTGGCCCCGTCACTTTGCTCAACGAAAACGATCGATCGTGGCGAGTGCGCGTGCGCCAGTCGCCCCGCTCAAAGGTGCGGGTGGCATTTGCCCAGCGTACGGATCTGGCGAGCCTGAACCCGAATCTTGCTTCGGTCAGTATCCTCGTGGCGCCGCTTCTAGTCGCGTTGCCCTGGGTGGTCTTGCCCGCCTGGATCTCGATTCGTCGCGCGTTGCGGCCACTGCGGCGTGTCATCGATGAAATCGGCACGCGTGGGCCAGGAAAGTTGGCACCGCTGAGTTATTCGCCGCCGCATCGGGAACTGATTGGCCTGGTTGAGAGCGTCAATCAACTGATGTACGAACTCAGCGAATCGACGACTCGCGAGCAAGCCTTTGTCGCCGATGCCGCACACGAGCTGCGAACACCACTGGCCGCTTTGCGTGTGAACGCCGAAGCGCTTCTATTGCGCACCCCGGCACCGAAGGACCGAGAACTGCTGGATGGCATTCTGCGCAGCGTCGTTCGCGCGAGTCGATTGGCCAACCAGCTCCTGGCGATGATGCGCAGCGACATCGCCGCCGGCCTGCCGACGCGACACATCGCGGTGAACTTGGGAACATTGTCTCGGCGACGTGGACGAATCTTGAGTGGGTTGGCCGCCGCTCGCCACATTGTCATACAGGTGGAATCTGCCGAAGGCGTGATGGTGCACGGCGATGTCGAAGGGCTTGCCTCGCTGATCGACAACCTCCTCGACAACGCCATTAAGTATAGTCCGGATCAGGCGGTCGTTACGCTTCGTGTGTACGCCACAGATGAACAGGCAACGCTAATCGTGATCGACCACGGTCCTGGCATTCCGCCGCACTTGCGCGAACGCGTTTTTGCACGCTTCTTCCGCGCCCCCGACCAGGATTGCCAAGGCGGCGGACTGGGGTTGGCCATTGTCAAATCCGTCGTTGATCAACACCGCGGAACGATCACGTTATCGGACACCCCGGGAGTGGGGTTGACCGCCACGGTCACGTTGCCGCTAACGCGCGACACGTAGCCCACTTCGTCAGCGCGTTATGCCCTCGCACAACGGCGTGCCACGAACGCTTGGCCGTTTCTTGGTGCCGGCGCCGCATCTTTCAAGCCGAGCCCCCTCATTCGAGGGGCGATTTAAATGGACAAAACTACTAATTTCTTTTCCTAATGTGATCTTAAGGAAACGTCGTAATACTCCCGACTGGCCGCACCGGCGTTACCGCCGGGATTTTGCCGATGACGACCGGCGATGAAATCCCATCAAAGCGCGTGAAAGCGCATTGATCATCGATTGGTTGTACACCGGCAATCGATTTAGCGGCGGCCTGCCATGAAGACGCGACGCCAGCGCCGCACGCGCCGGGCACGTCGCGTTCCACCCAACGATTAAAGGAATTGTCGATGAAACATGCAATTAAGGCTTGTGTGTGGTGCCTGCCATTATTGATCACCAGTATCGTCAGTAGCGCCGTCGAGCAGCCCCCCCCAAACGGATAGCGGTTATTCCGCAAGCATCGCGTGTGCCAGCGCCAGCGACGGCGCCACATGCAGCGCGAGTGCACAGTCACTGGAGCCCACGACACGGGCCTTCTGGGACACACCTTCGGAGTGGATATTCGGCCACGGCGTTGGATCCAGCAGACAATTCCTGGCCGACGTAAATGGAGATCAAAAAGAAGACGCCGTTGCGTACTTTGCAGGAAACGGCGACTGGTACATATCGTTGTCCAACGGGGACCGTTTCCTTCCGCCGCGCCAATTTGCCGGCGGCCATGGTGTCGGCTCCTGGAACCAAATGATGGCTGACGTCAACGGCGACGGCCTTTCCGACGCTATTGTGTATTTCGGCGATAGCGGCGATTGGTTTGTGGCGCTGTCCGATGGCGCGAGATTTCGGCCGTATTCGCGCTGGACGAGTGGACATGGCGTAGGGTCAAGCCGGCAGATGCTAGCGGATGTCAACGGCGACGGTCGATCCGATGCAATTGCGTTCTTTGTCGACTCCGGCGATTGGTTCGTCGCACTCTCTAACGGCAGTGGATTCTCAACCTACCAACGGTGGGCCTGGGGCCATGGCCGCGGCTCGCACAATCAGATCGTGGCAGATGTCAACGGCGACCATCGCGCCGATGCCGTCATCTATTTTGGCGATACTGGTGAATGGTATGTGGCACTGTCAAATGGTACGGGATTCTCACAGTACACAAAATGGGTTGGAGGTCACGGCGTTGGATCTTCCAAGCAGTTGTTGGCTGACGTGGATCGTGATGGCTTGGCCGATGCCGTGGTGTTTTTCTACCGCAGCGGTGATTGGTATTGGGCGAAATCGACAGGCACTAACTTCCAGGCCTACACTAAGCTGCTAAGTGGATTCGGACCTCGTACCTGGGAGCAATTCATCACGACCAACGGCCCTCCCGGCATCCTGTTCACTTATTCCGGCTACACAGGCTCGTGGTGGGGTGTCGGCCCGCTCAGGCCGTGCTCGATCATCACCGTTGGCTGCGCGCAATAAGTCGGCTCAACGATAAAGCAAGCGAGCATTGCCACAGCAAGGTGCCTTTCGACAGGCACCTTGCTGTGGCCGTCCGGCTATTGGCAGAGTGAGATCATCTGCGATGCGGCCGTACACGTTGCATTGCTGTTGGCGTTTGTCGGCGCCGACAGCTTCCCCCGTTGAATTGTTGACGTTGATACCGTAATTGCAACCCTGGGATCCGACTGCGGTAGCAGATCCCAGCCAGTTGCACACTTTTCCGGCGACCTTGAACGTAATCGTCGCCGGGCCTCCGAGCGCAACAACGCCGGTAGAACTAGTGGACTGTATCTCTTAAATTGCATCTGATGCATTCATGGACAAGAAGTTGTAGCTTCGCAAGAGCGAGCGGCGTGAATTGGGAGCGTTGGTGCGGCGGCCGGGCACCAGTGCGGGACTCGCGCGGCGTGCGAAGCTGATTCTGCTCAGTGCCGACGGAGTCGGGTTCAACGAGATTCGCGACAAGCTCGACTGCGATGTTCGCTTCATCCAACGCTGGCGCGAGCGGTTCATCGAAGGCCGCGTTGCGGGGTTGGTGGCGATGCACCGGGGGCGTGCGGCCTACAAGGTCGATGCGCGGCTCGAAGCCCGGATCCTGGACTGGACAACGAAGCGTAAGCCGGCGGATCGCTCGACGCATTGGTCGTGCCGCAAGCTCGCTCTCGAACTGGGTGGAATCTCTCACAGCACTGTGCAGCGGGTCTGGTCGAAGCACCGAATAAGCCCTGCGCGGCTCGACCGCTACATGGCGACCAACGATCCGGACTTCGAGGCCAAGGCGGCGGACATCATTGGCCTGTACCTGCATCCGCCGCAGTATGCGGCAGTCTTCTGCGCTGACGAGAAGACGCATATCCAGGCCTTGCACCGACTCGATCAGTGCTTGCCGCTCTCGCCCGGTGGAGCTGAGCGCTATGGGTTCGAGTATTTCAGGCACGGCACCCTGTCGCTCTATGCCGCGTTCAATACACGGTCCGGCGAAGTGCTCGGCAAGACGGCGAAGCAGCACACCTCGGTCGAATTCGTGGCATTCCTTTCCGACATCGTGGCGAACCAGCCTGCCGGCAAGGAGATCCATGTGATCGCGGACAACCTGTCGGCGCACAAGACGCAAGCCGTGCGGGACTTCCTGAGCGCGCATTCCAACGTCTCCATACACTACACGCCGACCTACTCCTCTTGGCTCAACCAGGTTGAGCCGTGGTTTGCGAAGATCGAACGCGACGTGATCGCGCGAGGTGTCTTCACTTCAGTGGCCGACCTGGCAAGAAAGCTGATGCGTTACATCCGGCTCTACAACAAGAACCCGAAGACCGTGGCCTGGATGTACTTCGACCCGACCAAGCGCGTACCCGCGCGAGATACGAGTGAGACAGTCCACTAGCGGCTGTAGAGCACGATGCGCTCGGCCTCGCGCTCGGCGCGCACCGGTACGGCCTGTTCGAGCAGGTTTGCGAACAGCTCTGCGTTGGACCAGCGGAAGCTGCCGCCTATGCGCAGCTGCGCCGCGGTCGCGTCGCCGATCACGAGCGGCCGCGTGTTGTAGCGATTGAACTCGGCGACAGCGACCGCCAGCGGCGTATCGAGAAACACCAGATAGCCGCGGCGCCAGTCCAGTGCACGTTCCGCATCGGCGGCCGAGCCCGCGCGGACGAGCACGCCGCTGGCGTTGGCCAGCGCGCTGGAACCGGCCGGCAGCAGCGTGACCGGCTGGCCGCGCCCGTCGGTGCTGGCCGATTCGAGCCGTACGGTGCCTTCGGTCACGACGACGCGGACTTCATCGCCGTCCCGCCGCACCGCAAAGCGAGTGCCGACCGCCACGATGCGGTGTTCGCCGGCCTGCACCGCGAACGGTCGCGCGCCGTCCTTGGCCACGTCGAAATACGCCTCGCCGCGAATCAGATCGATGTTCCGCTCGCGGCGCGACAGCGCAACGTCGATGCCGCTGCCGCTGCTCAGGGTTGCGGCGGAGCCGTCGGCCAGTCCAATGCTGCGCAGTGAGCCGACCGGCGTGCGATAGCTCAGCGGTTCGACCTGCTCATAGCTGCGCCACAGGCCGGCCAGTGATAGGGCGCAGACCGCGAGTACGGCCGCGGCGATCCAGCTGCGGCCGCGCCGCGGCGACGGTGCGCGCGTGCGCGTGCCGGGCGGCGCCGATGTCGCATCGAACGCCGGCGCGGACTCCAGTGCGCCCGCAGCATGAAGGCCGAAGCGTGTCTGCGACCAGCGGCCGCGATCGGGGAGTTCGCCGGCGGCCAGGCCAGCGCCGAGCGCCTTGAGCCGACCGCTCTGCCGCCACGCGGCTTCCAGGCGCAGGAAGGCGACCTTGTGCGCGGTCGCGGCGGACAGCCAGGCGTCGAGCGCGGCCGCTTCGGCGGTCGACCAGTCGCTGCCGTCGCGGCGCGCCAGCCACGCGGCTGCGTGGTGTTCGGTCTGCCTGCTGCCTTCGCTCATCGCGTTTCCCGATCCCGCCGAGCGGCATCGCGCGCTGCGTTGCCGGATGAATCCGCTGAAGTCGCCGGGCTGCCGTAATAGTGTTCGGCGAGCAGGCGCATGCCTCTGGCGATCTGCTTCTCCACGGCCTTCTCGCTGATGCCCAGGCGCGCCGCGACTTCTTTCTGCGGCAGCTCCTCGACGCGCCGCAGCCAGACAATCTCGCGGCATCGCCCCGGCAGCCGGTCCAGCGCATCGGCCAGCCGCTTGAGGATCTGCCGCGCGCCGAACCGGTGTTCCGGCGACACCTCGTCTACGAGGACGTTCAAGGACTCGAAATCACCCGCCGGTTCGATCGAGACCACGCGGCCGCGGCGCAGGCGATCGGTCATCAGATGCCGTGCGGTCGTGAACAGGAACGACTTGGGCTGCTGCGGCAACGCTTTCGCGGCGGCTTCGTAGATGCGCACGTAGACCTCCTGGCGCAGGTCGTGCAGTTCGTCGCTGTGTGGCCAGTGGCGGCGCAGGAACTGCGCCAGCGCGGGCTCATGTACCAGGATCTCGCGGACGAACCAGGCGTCAAGGGCATTGTCCATGCGCCGACGATAGCCGATTGCGCGCCGCGCACACGGGGTCTTGCAGCACGGCTGCATCGACGTAGGGAAAGCGCGCGCTGGTTCGTCCCGGACTAGATGCCCACTCACTGGACGTCGCGATGCGCGCTTTCAACCGCTGCTGGGCCGGCTTGCGCCGCATCGCCGTCTGCGTCGCGCTGCTCGCCACCGCGGCGGCGGTGGCCGCTGACGACGAGCCGGCGCGCGAGGGCTACCGCTACCATGAAATCGGCGACATCGCGGCGCCGCGGCCGGCGCCGGTGCGGCCCGGCCTGATGCTCGTCGGCGGCGGCGACTGGCCCTACGATGCATTCCGCTGGTTCATCGGGCGCGCCGGGCACGGCCGCATCGTGATCCTGCGTGCGTCGGGCTCGATCGAAGCGCAGCAGGAATTCTTCAACGACATCGGTGGCATCACCGCGGCGCAGACGCTGGTCTTCAGCGACCGCCGCGCCGCAGCC
>JAAFHE010000181.1 GCA_013298265.1 Lysobacterales bacterium
AGGCGCATCGCGAGCGCCTCGATCTGTTGCTGCACACCCACGGCGCGCTGCTGTGCCGCGGGTTCGCGATCGACACTGCGGAGAAAGTCGAGCGCTTCGCCGCCGTGTTCTGCGACGACCTCCATGCCGACAATGGCGAACACCCGCACGTGTCGAACCGCGTCTATAGACCCGTGCCGTATCCGGCGGCCGAGAAACTGCTCTGGCACAACGAGAACACATTCAACCGCGCATGGCCGCAACGCATCTGGTTCGCCTGTGCCGAGCCCGCGGAGCAGGGTGGCGAAACGCCGCTGGTCGACGTGCGGGAGGTCCATCGGCGTCTCGATCCCGCGGTGCGCGAGGAGTTCCTGCGCCGCGGCGTCATGTATGTGCGCAACTATTGTTCCTGCGTCGGGCGCGGTTGGCGCGACATCTTCGGCAGCGACGATCGCGCGGTGGTCGAAGCGAAATGCCGCGCCGACGATCTGCAATTCGAATGGACTGGCGCGGACGATCTTCGAACGCGCAGCGTGCGTGCCGCGGCCGGCCGCGCATTGCGCGCGATCTATGCGGAGGAATACCTGCCGCGCAACGCGTATTTCGGCGACGGCGGGCGCATCGACGATGCGGTCATGGCACACATACTCGATACCTATCGTGCCCTTGAAGTCGTGTTCCCCTGGCAACGCGGCGATGTGGTCATGGTCGACAACGTGGCGACCGCGCATGGACGCAATCCGTATTCCGGCGAGCGACGACTTTTCGTCGCGATGGGCGGCATGACGAGCGTCGACTGAAACAACCGGGATCATCACTCATGGACGCAGGCAATCAGATTCAAGGTTATCGACTGTCACCGCAGCAGGAATACCTGTGGCGTCACGCGCGCGCGCTCGCCGGGCGCGTCGAGTTGCGGTTCCACGGCGAGTCGCGCGCGGTGGCGCTCGAAACAGCCTGGGCAAAGCTGCTGCGCGAGGAACCGCTGCTGCGCGTCACCTGGATCGAGGTGCCCGGTCTTGCTCTGCCGCTGCAATATGTCGCCGATGGGGTGCACTCGCGCTGGGAGGCTTGCGATCTGCGCGGGCAAACGGCGGAGGCACAGACCATTGCGATCGACCGATCGCTCGCGACAGCGCTTTCGGTAGACAAACCGCTGCCGGCACGCGTCTGTCTTGCGCGCATTGCCGAGGACGAGTGGCATTTTGTCGCCGCGATCTCGGCCCTGTGCGCCGACACCGCTTCGCTGCAGCAACTGGCGATCCGTCTCGCTGCGGCGATCGACGGCGAGTTCACGCCCACTGGCGACGGCGACCAGTTCCTGCACTACGCGCAATGGCAGCGCGACAGTGTGGACGAGAATACCGAGACCGACACGATCCGCGCAGGGAACCAGCACGGAGCGCCGGCGACCAGCCTGCCGTACGACGATTTTGGTGAGGGATTCCCCGAGGCGTCGCTCGCACTGCGCTTGCCGCTCGCCGAGCCCGTACCGCGCGGACTCGTGGTCGAGCAACGGCTTGGTGCGTCGTGGCGAACCACCGTGACGGCTGCGTTTTCCACTTTGCTGAGCCGGCTTTGCGGCACCGCGATCACGATCGGCGTCGAGGTCGACGGCCGCGAGCGTTTCGACGATCTTGCCACCGCGGTCGGTCCGTTCACGCGCGGTCTGCCGTTGCGGTTGTCGCTGCAGGACGACTATCGCTACGACGAAGTGCTGCAGCGCGTACGCGGCGGGCTGGTGCGACTGGAACAACGGCAGGATGCGTGGCCGGTCGACGAAGCCGCGCCCGTTTACGCCATCGGCTTCGTTGGTTCTACCGCGGACGCGGCAGTCACACTCGCGGCGGCACCGTACCGCTTGCTGCTGCTGGTCATCGACCGGCCCGACGGCGTCGTGCTGCAATGGCAGCGTGATCCGCGGGCTTTTGATGCCGACGCCGTCATCTGCCTGCATCGACAGCTCGAGACGCTGCTGCAGGCAGCGATCGCGGCACCGGATACGACGCTGGATAAGCTGCCGCTGCTCGGGCCGGACGAACGCAGGCGCCTACTGGTCGATTTCAATGCGACAGCCTGTGCGATCGACCTCGCCGCGCGTGTCGATCGTTGCGTTGCCGCCCAGGCGTTGCAGGCTTCGGATCGCGTCGCGGTGGAAGCCGTCGACGGCGTGCTGAGCTACGCGGAACTCGATGCGCGTGCCAACCGTCTGGCCGCTGCATTGCGCGCACGCGGGCCCGGTGTGGGGGCGCTCGTGGGTATCTGCCTGCGGCGTTCGCTCGATCTTGCGGTCGCGATGGTCGCGATTCAGAAGATCGGCGCAGCCTGGCTGCCGCTCGATCCCGCACTGCCGTCCTTGCGGATCGCACAGATCGTCGGTGATGCGCAATGCCGCTTTGTGCTGACCCAGGCGGCGACCGTTGATGCGCTCGGTGCCTGTGACGCCGATGTGCAGCGCATCGATCTCGACGACGACGCGACCTGGGGCGTGGCCTCGACAGCAGCGGTCGACATCGCGACAGCGCCGGATGATCTCGCCTATGTGATGTACACCTCGGGGTCTACCGGAACGCCGAAGGGCGTCATGGTTACCCAGCGGGGACTCGCGAACTATCTGCACTGGTGTCGCCAGGCGTATCCGCTGCAGGCGGGTGCCCTGGTGCCGGTGCATTCGAGCATCGCGTTCGACCTGACCGTGACAAGCTTGCTTGCGCCGCTGTCCTGCGGCGGCACCGTGCATTTGCTCGACGAAGCGCTGGGCCTCGATGCGCTGCCGCAATTTATACGCGCACGCGGGGGCGTCGCCCTGGTGAAGATCACGCCGGCGCATGCGCAATGGCTGGTGTCGGCACTCGCGCCGGATACCCTGCAGATCGATGCGCTCGTGATCGGCGGCGAGAATCTGCAGGCCAGGCACGTGGCGCAATGGCGTCGCGATTACCCGGCGACTCGGCTGTTCAACGAATACGGTCCCACCGAAACCGTCGTCGGCTGCTGCGTGCATGCGATTGTCGATGCGGATCTGCGGCGTGCACCGCTGCCGGTCGGCAAGCCGATCTGCAATACCCAGCTCTACGTGCTCGACGAGGCGCGACGGCCGCTGGCGACCGGACAGATTGGCGAACTGTATATCGGCGGGTATGGCGTCGCGCGCGGATACCTCGGCCGGCCTGAGCTCAGCGACGATCGCTTCGTGCCGAATCCGTTCGCGGGCGACGGACAGTCGCGGCTCTATCGCAGTGGTGACTTGGCGCGGCACCGGCCCGACAGCACGCTTGAGATCCTCGGTCGCGTCGATGATCAGATCAAGTTGCGCGGTTTCCGCATTGAGCCGGCGGAAATCGAAGCGGCGCTCTGCGCAAACGAGGCAATCGCACAGGCCGTCGTGGTGGCGCGTACCGACCGCAGCGGTGAAAGCGTGCTCGTTGCCTATGTCGTGCCGCATGCCGCGCACGAGCTGCCGGCACCGGCGCAACTGCGCACCCAGCTTCAGGCGCTGCTGCCGGCGCCGATGGTGCCCGCGCATTTCGTACGCATCGGTGCATTGCCACTGAGCGTGAACGGCAAGGTCGATCGCCTGGCGCTGCCGGCCTGGGGCGAAGAAGCGGTATCGCGCAAGCCCTACCGCGCGCCGTCGACACCGGCCGAGCGCGCGCTCGCGCTGCTCTGGCAGGCTTTGCTGGGTCTGGATGCAGTCGGCTGCGATGACCATTTCTTCGAGCTCGGCGGACATTCGTTCCTGCTGATCGCGCTGATCGAGAAACTTCACGACGCCGGATTCCACGTTGATGCGCGCACCGCGTTTGCCGCACCCGTGCTGTCTGATCTGGCCGCGCGGCTAGAGCCGACTGCGATGCAGCGGGCGGATGCTGTTGCGCCGAATCCGCTCGCCCTGCCGCACGGGACGATAGCGCCGGACGATCTGCCACTCGTCACCCTGAGTCAGGACGAGATCGACGGTATTGTTGCGCGCACGCCGGGCGGTGCGCCGAACATACAGGACATCTATCCGCTGTCGCCGCTGCAGGAAGGTATTCTTTTCCATCATTTCCTCGGCGGCAGCGGTGATCCCTATCTCGCGCGCCAGATCCTGCTCTGCCCCGACGCGTTGCGACGCGATGCGCTGCTCGATGCGATCCGCCAGGTTATTGCGCGGCACGACATACTGCGCAGCGCGGCATGCTGGGAAGGCCTCGCACGGCCGGTACAGGTCGTGTTGCGGCAGGCCGAGCTGGCGGTGGAGACCTTGCCGGAGGCGCCGTTCGATGCCGCCGTCGCGGCGCTGAAGGCCGCAACGGATCAGTCGCATCTGCGCATGGATCTGGCGTGCGCACCGCTGATCCGCGCGTACTGCGCGCCGGTCGCCGGCGAATCGCGCAGCGTAGTCGGGCTCGTGTTCCACCATCTCGTCGTCGATCACGTGTCGCTCGAGCGCATCGTCGGCGAGGTCGAAGCGGTGCTGCTGGGGCAGGCCGCGCAGTTGCCGGCACCGTATCCGTTCCGCGATTTCATCGCGCGACTCGAACGTGCGTCGACCGATCAGCATGACGCCTATTTCAGCGCGCGCCTCGGCGACGTGGACGAGCCTTGCGCGCCGTTCGGCATCCTGGAAATTGACGCCGCGGATGTGGCGGACGAAGCACGCCTGGATCTCGATGCGGCATTCGGCACACGCTTGCGAGCGCTGGCGCACCGCTGCGGCGCGACACCGGCCGCGCTGTTCCACGCCGCCTGGGCTCAGGTCATCGGACTGTGCAGCGGTCGCCGCGACGTGGTCTTCGGCACGGTGCTGTCGGGACGGCACCACGGCGCGGCCGGTGCGACCCAGACACTGGGCATGTTCCTCAATACGCTGCCGCTGCGCGTCGCTCTCGATCATGGCGATGCGCGCGCGCTAGTCGGCGCGGTGCAGCAGGAACTCGCCGAACTGCTCGCGCACGAGCAGGCATCGCTCGCGCTCGCACAGCGCGCAAGCGGCGTCGACGCACAGATTCCGCTGTTCGGTGCGCTGATCAACTATCGCTTCAGCCGTGACACCGGCGATGCCGAAACGCGCCTGCTCTGGCAGGACATGCCGTTGATCTTCGCCGACGAGCGCAGCAACTACCCGTTCACCCTCGTCGTCGATGATCGCGGCGACGCGTTCTACTGCAAGCTCATGGGGCCGCGCCGCGCTGAGCTGCAACGGGTACTCGACTATCTGCAACGCGCACTGCAGTTGCTGGCCGCGGCATTGGAGTCGGCGGCAGCGCTGCCGGGCAATGCGGCGTTGCTCGGAGACGCCGAAATGCAGCGCTGTGCATGGCTGGCCACCGGCGCAGATGGCGACTACAACGCGCAGGGGGCGACGCTGGCTGACGCGTTCGAGGCACAGGCACGGCGCACGCCACAGGCGATTGCGCTGCAGGACCACACGACGCAGCTCACGTATGCGGCGTTGAATGCGCGTGCAAACCGGCTTGCGCGGCAGCTCACCGGATGGGGGGCGCGTCCTGATGATCGCATCGTGATCTGCCTGGCGCGCAGCATCGAATCGGTGGTCGCGCAATTGGCGGTGATCAAGGCTGGCGCGGCGTATCTGCCGCTGGACGTTGCCGATCCGGAAGCGCGCCTGCGCGAATTGATCGACGACTCGGGCGCGCGCATCGTCGTGACCGACACGGCGCACGAGGACAGGCTCCCGGCCTCGAGCACGCTGCAGGTCGTCGTGCTCGACGATGCATCGCAGCAGGCGCGTATGGCCGCGTATCCGGACAGCGATCCGGACCGCAGGGTGGCGCCGCTCCAGGGCGATCATCTGGCCTATGTGATGTATACATCGGGATCGACGGGCAAGCCCAAGGGGGTGATGATCGAACACCGCAGCGTGCTGCGGCTGTCGGTCAACAACACATTTGCGCCGTTGAGCGTGAACGACTGCGTGGCGCATTGCGCGAACCCGGCATTCGACGCGTCGACCTGGGAGATCTGGCCCGCATTGCTATGCGGTGCGCGGGTGCATGTGGTGAGTTCCGAAGACGTGCTCGATCCGCCGCGTCTGCGGGCGGCGCTCAAGCAGGGTGGAGTGACGGCACTGTGGCTGACGGTCGGGCTGTTCAACGAATACCTAACCGAACTGGCGGACAGTTTCGGGCAGTTGCGCTATCTGCTGGTTGGCGGTGATGTGCTCGACCCGCGCACGATCGCGCGGGTGCTGGAGCGGCCGCAGCGGCCGGGTCGTTTGATCAACGGTTACGGTCCGACGGAAACGACGACGTTTGCCTGTACGCATGTGATCGAAGCCGACGATACACAGGCGGCGCGGATTCCGATTGGTAGGCCGATCGCGAATACGCGCACGTATATTCTTGATGCAGGAGGCGAGCCGGTACCGGTCGGCGTAGCGGGTGAACTGCATATTGGCGGTCCCGGGGTAGCACGCGGTTACTGGAATCAACCGGAGCTGACGGCGCAGCGGTTCATCGCCGATCCGTATACAAGTGACACCGACGCGCGGCTGTATCGCACGGGCGATCGCGCGCGTTACCGGGCCGACGGGACGATCGAGTTTCTGGGCCGCGACGACGGTCAGGTCAAGCTGCGCGGTTTTCGAGTGGAGACCGGCGAGATCGAGGCCCAGCTTGCGGCTTGCGAAGGCGTGCGCCAGGCGCACGTACTCGTGCGCGAGGACCTGCCTGGTGACAGACAGCTCGTCGCCTATGTCGTCGGCCACGAAGCCGCCGATCTTGATGTGATGCGATTGCGGCAACGCCTCGCGCAACGGCTCGCGCCGGCGATGGTGCCCGCAGCGATCGTCGTGCTGCCACACTTGCCGCTGACTGCGAACGGAAAGATCGATCGGCGCGCGCTGCGTGCGGTGGACAGTGCTGCGACGGCCGGAGGGATCAGCCCGCCGGAAGGCGCGCTGGAGTCGCGCCTCGCCGCCGCGTGGCAGCGCGTGCTGCAGCGTGAGCGGGTAGGGCGCGACGCGCATTTCTTCGATCTTGGCGGGCATTCGCTGTCCGCCGTGCAACTGGTCTCGGTGCTGCGCAAGGATCTCGGCATCGACATCGCCATCCGCGCCGTATTCGATCACCCCGTGCTGCGCGATCTCGCTGCGGCGATCGCTACCGCCGAGCCCTCCCGTTTTGGCGCAATCGCCACGGTCGACCGCGCCGCGCCGCTGCCACTGTCCTGGTCGCAGCAGCGTCTCTGGCTACTCGATCGACTCGATGAAACGGCACAGTCGCCGTATCACATAGCCACCGGTCTGCGCCTGCGCGGCGAGCTTGACGTGACGGCACTGCGCGCCGCGTTTGCGCGTGTGGTACAGCGG
>JAAFHE010000182.1 GCA_013298265.1 Lysobacterales bacterium
CGCTGGCGACCGGCATGGTCGTCGACGACTCCATCGTCGTGCTGGAGAACATCGCACGTTTGCGCGAGAAGGGTCTTTCCATCCTCGACGCCGCGGTGCAAGGCACCAAGGAAGTCAGCATGGCGGTGACCGCGTCGACGCTGACCACGGTCGCAGTGTTCTTCCCGCTCGTGTTTGTGCAGGGTGTTGCCGGCCAGTTGTTCCGCGACCAGGCGCTGACGATCACGTTCGCGATGCTGATCTCGCTGGTCGTGGCGATGACGCTGATTCCGATGCTGGCCTCGCTCAAGGGCTCAGCACCGCTGGCCTACCGCGAAGAACTCGAGAATGCCAAGCCGCAGGGCCGCTTTGGCGCGATCCCGCGCGGACTAATTTGGCTGATGCTCAGCGCGTTCCGCATCGTCGGTGGCCTGATCGGCGCCGTGCTGCGCGCCGTTGGCCGCGTGTTGCTGGCGCCGTACGACCTGCTTGCTGCCGGCTACACACGCGCGCTGCCGAATGTGCTGCGGCGCCCATGGCTGGTAATCGGCTTCTCGCTGTTGGCCTTCGTCGGCACGCTGCTGCTGGTGCCGACGCTGGGCATGGATCTGATTCCGCAGCTGGCCCAGGGACGCTTCGAAATGACCGTCAAGCTGCCGCCGGGCACGCCGCTGGCCAACAGCGACAGCCTCGCCAGGGAGTTGCAGCTCAAGCACGCGGGAGATCCGAACATCGCCACGATCTACGGTGTCTCCGGCGTCGGCACGCGTCTGGATGCCAACCCGACCGAGTCCGGCGAGAATATTGCGCGGCTGCTGATCGCACTCAAGCCTGAGGCTGGCGAAGCCGGTGAGCGCGCCGCGATGGATGCGCTGCGCAAGACCATGGCCGCCCATCCCGGCGGCGAAGTGAAGTTCTCCCGCCCGCAGCTTTTCAGCTTTTCCACACCGCTCGAAATCGAGATCCGCGGCTACGATCTCGATACGTTGAAGAAGGCCGGACAGAAGCTGACCGGCATCATGCGCGCGTCAGACCGCTTTGCCGACGTGAAGTCCACGGTCGAGAGCGGCTATCCGGAAGTGCAGATCCGCTTCGACCAGGATCGCGCCGCCGCACTGGGGCTGACCACGCGCGCCATTGCCGATCAGGTCGTGCGCAAGGTACGTGGCGAAGTGGCCACGCGCTACAACTTCCGCGACCGCAAGATCGACGTGCTGGTGCGTGCCCGCGAGGACGACCGCGCCAGTGTCGACGACATCCGTAATCTCATCGTCAACTCAGACCAGGTCGCGGCCGCGGCCGCGGCCGCCACGACGGTGCCGGGACAGCTCACGGCAGTCAAGCCGATCCGCCTGTCGGCCGTCGCCGATGTGCTCGCAACCGAAGGCCCGAGCGAGATCCATCGCGTCAGTCAGGAGCGCGTCGCTATCGTCTCGTCGAATCTCGCCTACGGTGATCTGAGCACCGCGGTCGAGGAAGTGCGCGGCATCCTGGCCAAGAATCCGCTCGCGGCCGGCATCTCGGTCAACATCGGCGGACAGAGCGAGGAACTGGATTCCTCGGTGAGTTCGCTGATCTTCGCGCTCGCGCTCGCGATCTTCCTGGTCTATCTCGTCATGGCCTCGCAGTTCGAATCGCTGCTGCATCCGTTCGTCATCATGTTCTCGATTCCGCTGGCGGCGGTCGGCGCCGTGCTCGCGCTGAAGCTGACCAACAATGCGATCAGCGTCGTGGTCTTCATCGGCCTGATCATGCTTGTAGGCATCGTGGTCAAGAACGCAATCGTGCTGATCGACCGCGTCAACCAGCTACGCGAAGCGGGCGTGGAAAAGCGCGCGGCTATCGTGCAGGGCGCCGAGTCGCGCCTGCGTCCGATCGTCATGACGACGCTCTGCACGCTGATCGGCTTCCTGCCGCTCGCGATCGGCCTCGGCGATGGCGCCGAAGTGCGTGCGCCGATGGCGATCACCGTGATCGGTGGCCTGCTGGTGTCGACGCTGCTGACCCTGGTGGTGATTCCGATTGTCTATGACCGCCTCGATTTCCGCGGCGACGCCTGGTACCGCGCGCGTGCCGAACGCCATGCGGCGCGCCAGGCTTCGGCCACGCTGGAGCATGCGCCGTGAACCTCGCCGAGCTCAGTCTCAAACGTCCGGTCACCGTCACGATGTTCTTTCTGTCGATGATGGTGATCGGCCTGATCGCCGCGTTCCGCCTGCCGCTGGAGTCATTCCCCGACATCGAATTCCCATTCCTGTTCGTGGATGTGCCGTATCCAGGCTCAACGCCGGCCGAGGTCGAGCGCGTGCTGGCGCGGCCGATCGAGGAAGCGCTGTCGACCGTGCCCGGCATCCAGCGCATGCAGTCGACTTCGCGCGCCGACGGCCTGCAGATCTTCATCCAGTTCAAGTGGGGCAACAAAGTTGCGGTCAAGGCCGTGGAGGCGCGCGAAAAGATCGACGCGATCCGCAAGGATCTGCCCTCTGATCTGCAGCGCTACCAGGTGCTCAAATTCTCCGCGTCAGACCAAGCGCTGCTGCAGCTACGCGTAGCCAGCGACTTCGACATGTCGAACTCCTACGAACTGCTCGACCGGCGCGCAAAACGCCCGCTGGAAAAGATTCCGGGCGTGGCGCGCGTGTCGATCCAAGGCGTGTCGCCGCCGGAGCTACAGATCGAGCTGTCGTCAGACCGTCTCGCCGCGACCGGTGTGAGCCTCAACGAGCTGTATGCGCTGCTATCCAAGGCCAACTTCTCGGTTTCCGCCGGGCAGATCCTTGACGGCTCCACGCGCTACCGCGTGCAGCCGCAGGGCGATTGGAAAAACCTCGAAGATGTGCGCAATCTCGTCATCAACGATCGCGGCCTCAAGCTCGGCGACGTCGCCAGCGTCACGCTCAAGCCCGAGCGGCTGGACTATTTGCGCCGCCTCGACACGCGTCCGGCGATCGGTATCGACATCTACAAGGAGCGCAACGCCAACCTCGTCGAGGTTGGTCGGCTCGTCAAAGAAGAAGTCGAACGCATCAAGCAGTCGCCGGAAATGCGCGGTATCGACGTCTACGCGCTGGAAGACCAGGCCGATGCGGTCACCTCGTCGCTGCACGAGCTCGGCGAAGCCGGCGTCATCGGCACCCTGCTGTCGGTGCTGGTGCTGTTCTACTTCCTGCGCGACGTGAACTCGACGCTGATGGTGTCCCTCGCTATCCCGATCTGCTTCGTGATGACGCTGGGCTGCATGTATTTCTTCGGCATCACGCTGAACATACTGTCGATGATGGGCCTGCTGCTTGCGGTCGGCATGCTCGTCGACAACGCCGTCGTCGTGGTCGAGAGCATCTATCAATACCGCGAGAAGTATCCGGACAAACCCTGGTATTGCGCGGTCGAAGGCACCCAGGCCGTTGGCGTCGCGATCGCTGCGGGCACGTTCTCGAGCATCGTCGTGTTCCTGCCGAACATCTTCGGCGCGACGAACCAGATCAGCATCTTCCTCACCCAGGTCGCTGTAGCCATGTCGATCGCGCACCTGGCCTCGTGGCTGGTGGCGGTCACGTTGGTGCCAATGCTGTCGGCGCGCCTGCCGACACCGAAATTCGTCGGCCGCGAGACCTTCGTGACACGTATGCAGGCGGCGTATGCGCGTCTGATCGACTGGACCCTGCGGCACCGCAAGCTGACCACGGCCGGCGTCGTTGCGATGAGCATCGCGAGCATCACGATCCCGATGAGCCTCGTGAAGTTCGACATGTTCCCGGCAGGCGAAGGTTCGACACTGCGTGTGCAGTACGACCTCAATGGTCTTTACCGCCTGGACGAACTCAGGAAATCCATCGCCAAGATCGAGGAGTATCTGCTTGAGCACAAGCAGGAGTTCGACATCAAGTCCGTCTACAGCTACGCCGACGAACGCGGCGGCGCGATGACCAACATCATCCTGGTCGATGCCAAGCAGATGAAACGCAGCTCGACGGAGATCATGGAAGACATCCGCAAGGGCATGCCGCAGATCCCGATCGGCAAGGCCAGCTTCGATCAGAACGGCGGTGGCAGCAGCGGCGAAGGTCTGCGCGTGTCCCTGATCGGCGATTCGATGGACGTGCTGCACGATCTGTCCGATGCGGTCATACCCGTACTGAATCGCGTGCCAGGCCTGCGCGACGTGCGTGCCGCCGAGCGCACGGGCGACCGCGAGGTGGCCGTGCGCGTGGATCGCGAACGCGCCAAGTCGTACGGTTTTTCCGCGACCGAGGTCGCGACCTACGTCGGCATCGCGCTGCGCGGCGCGCCGCTCAAGGAATTCCGCAACGGCGATACCGAGATCCCGGTCTGGCTGCGCTTTCAGGGCGCTGATACCCAGAGCGTATCGGGCATGGCGGACTTCAAGCTGCGCCGCGCCGACGGCACGCTGGTGCCGCTGCTGTCGCTGGTCGATGTGCGCACGCAGGAAGCTGCCTCGGCCATCCAGCGTGACAGCCGCCAGACCTCGCTGCCGCTCGCGGCCAACCTCGCCCCGGGCACCACGCAGGACGATGCGCGCAAGGCGATCGAGGCGGCGATGAAATCGGTCAGCCTGCCGGCCGGCTATCGCTGGAGCTTCGGACGCAGCTTCGACGAGGCCGATGAAGCCGGCCAGCAGATGCTGCTCAACACGGTGCTCGCGCTGGTGCTGGTCTACGTGGTCATGTGCGCCATGTTCGAATCGCTGATCTTTCCCGCCGCGATCCTGACCACGTTCGTGTTCTCGATCTTCGGCGTGTTCTGGTTGTTCCTGATCACCGGGACCACGTTCTCGATCATGGCCTCGATCGGCGTGCTGATCCTCATGGGGGTGGTCGTCAACAACGGCATCGTCATGATCGTGCACGTCAACCAGTTGCGCCATGAGGGACAGACCCGCACCGAGGCGCTGGTCGCGGGTGCGCGCGATCGGTTGCGACCGATTCTCATGACCATGGGCACCGCCATCCTCGGCATGGTGCCGCTGTGCATCAGTACGACCGAGATGGGCGGCGACGGTCCGCCGTACTATCCGATGGCGCGCGCGATCGCCGGCGGGCTGGTGTTCTCGACAGCGGTGACGCTGCTGGCGCTGCCCGTGATCTACGCTCAGCTCGATGACCTGCGCATGTGGACGCGCCGCGTGTTCCGCGACGCGCTCGCCGGCAAGGTGCGGCGCGAGGCGGCCTAAGTGTAGGGTGCCGCCGGCCCGCACGCGGACACATCCCGCGTACGCGGGCCGGTGCCAGTCCTGCCAGGACGGCAGCCCGCATCGGCATCGCAGCGTGGCGCGGGAGCGGTGCCTTTCCAGGGGTGTCCGACAGGCCGGAAAACCGCCTGGGCAGTGCGTTGGCGGACATATTGCCCGGCGCATGGCGAGGCGACTCGCTGGCTCGCCCGCAGGCCTGCAACACGACGTCCGCCGCACTAGCCTCGCCGGTTTCGCTGCTATGATCGGCCCGTTCGGCGCGCCCTTGGGCGCGCCACGTTTCCTGCAGCCCGGAGTGAGTGCTCGTGCTTGAGATTCTGATGGCCGGTGGCTGGGCGATGGTGCCCATCCTGATCTGTTCTGCGGTGGCGCTGGCCATCATCCTCGAGCGATTCTGGTCCCTGCGGCAGAAAACGGTGGCGCCGCCCGAGCTCGGCGAGCAGGTGCGTACCTGGGCGCGCACCCGCAAGCTCGACCCCTCCCACATCGATACCTTGAGCAAGAATTCACCGCTCGGTGAACTGCTCGCGGCGGCGCTGTCCGTGCGCAACCGATCGCGCGAGATCATCAAGGAGCGCATCGAGGATGCCGGCCGCCATGTGGTCTACCGTCTCGAGCGCTATCTGAATACGCTGGGCACCATCGCGCTGATCTCGCCGCTGCTGGGCCTGCTCGGCACCGTCATCGGCCTGATCCGCATGTTCCTCGCCGTCATGGTGCACGGCATCGGCAATGCGCAGCAGATGGCTGGCGGCATTGGCGAGGCGCTGGTCTGTACGGCGACCGGCCTGGTCGTGGCCGTACCGGCCTACATCTTCCACCGGTATTTCCGTTCGCGCGTGTCCGGCCTGGTCGTGGTCATGGAAAAAGAGGCCATCGCGCTGCTTGACGAACTGGCTGCACAGCTACAGCCCGATTCCGCCGGCGCAGTGTCCTCCGCCGTGCGCTCCGCGCGCCCGGGTGCGAACGCATGAAGCTCGGTGCACGTCGCGACGACGATTTCGAGATCAACGTGATCCCGCTGATCGACGTCATGCTGACGCTGTTGATGTTCTTCGTCCTGACTGCCACGTTCGACCAGACCGCACGGCTGCGTGTGTCGCTGCCGCAGGCCAGCGAGGCGGCCGAGTCAGAGCCCGAGGCCGGCCTGACCATCCAGGTCGACAGCGACGGACGCTACTTCATCGACAGCAATGAAGTGCTCAATCCCAACGTCGATACGCTCAAGGACGCATTGGTACAGATCGCCGGCGACGACCGCTCGCGTCCGGTGATGATCCGCGCCGACGCGCAGACCCCGCACCAGGCCGTCGTGACGGTGATGGACGCGCTGGGCCAGGTCGGCTTCACGCGCCTGTCCATCGCCACGACGCCATCGAAGGAAGCGCCGAAAAAGTGAGCCAGGCTGCGCCGGCCAGCGCCGCGGCAGCTTATCGGCGCCTGCTCGAATATTCGGCGCGCCACTGGCCGATCGCCACGCTGGCTGTGCTCGGCATGACCATTGACACCGGCGCCACCGCGGGCTTCACCTGGCTGATCAAGCCGATGCTCGACGACCTGTTCGTGCATCAGGACCAGAACACCATCTTCTGGATGCCGATCGTCATCGTCATCGTATTCGTGCTGCGTGGCATCGCGACCTGGCTGACCGACTACGGCGTGGCCCGCGTTGGCCGCGGCGTCGTGCATCGCCTGCGCGAGGAGGTGTTCGCGCGCTACCTCGTCATGCCGGCGGGCTACTTCGATCGCGAGCCCTCGGGACAGCTGATTGCGCGCGTGACCTATACGGTGGAGCAGGTCGCCCAGGCCAGCACCGACGCCGTCAAGGTCATGATCGTAGACAGCCTCACCGTGCTCGGCATGCTGTTCGTGATGCTCTGGTACGGCGCGCGCCTGACCCTTGCATTGTTCGTGATGGCGCCGCTGATTGCCGCGCTGGTCTGGTTCGTCGGCCGGCGCTACCGGCGCATCAGTCATCGTATCCAGCATTCGGTCGGCTCGGTCACCGGAATCGTGGAGGAAGTCGTCGGCGGCCAGCGCGAGGTCAAGGTCTACGGCGGCCGCGGCTATGAGCAGC
>JAAFHE010000183.1 GCA_013298265.1 Lysobacterales bacterium
ATCGCGACGAAAAACGGCTGCTCGCTCATGTCGAACCAGTGCGGCGTGCCGTCTGGCACGCCGATCAGGTCGCCCTGGACACAGAGCACCTCGAAGACCTTCTCATCAAGGTGCAGCGTGAACAGGCCGCGGCCGGCGACAAAGAAACGGACCTCGTCCTCCGAATGCGTATGTTCGTTGAGGAATTTCTGTCGCAGCTGGGCTTTCTCCGGGTGGTCCGGATTGAGGCTGATCACGTCTACGGCCTGGTAGCCCTCGCTCTGCATGAGCCGGTCGATGTCCTGGCGATAGGCCGCGATCACGTCTTCGGCCGCGGCACCGGGCTGGATGTCCGCAGTCGTCTCCCAGCGCTCGAAGCGCACGCCGACCTTGCCGAGCTCCTCAGAAATACGCGCGTGTTCGCTAGTCTCCAAAGACGGTTCGCGGGGATTTGCCTCACCGAAAATACGCAGTCGACTCATGCGCGCAACCTCCTCAGATCCAGTTCGACCGCCAGCAGGAACTCGAAGGCTTCGAGATGCCGGCGGGCTTCGGTCATCGTACGACCCCAGGTGTAGATGCCGTGGCCATCTATCAAGTAGCCGTGCAGCGGCTTGCCCGCGTCGAGCCAGGCGTCGATCCGGTCGACGAGTTCGGGCATGTGCTGGGTGTTCGGAAACACCGGCAGGTCGAGTTCGCTCTCGTGCGTGGTATAGCCGGTGATCGCTTTCTGCAGTTCGAAACCGCTGAAACGGATCAACCCCTGTGCGGCGTAAAGACGCGAGGCTACGGTCTGGTTGTGCGAGTGCGTGTGCAGCACGGCGCCTACGGTCGGATCGCGCCGGTAGATCTGGACATGGAGCAGCGTTTCCGCCGATGGCCTCGCGTCGGTTGCGACGGCGTTGCCGGCCAGATCGACGAGCATGACATCGTCGATTCCCAGGTTGCCCTTATCGCGCCCGGAAACCGTCACCGCCGCATGGAATTCGTCGTAGCGGCGGGAAAAGTTGCTGCTCGTGGCCGGTGTCCAGCCTCGTCCGCCGAGGTCGCGGCCAGCTTCGGCGATCTCGCGCGCGCAGAGCGCAAGACGGTTGGCATCAGGAACAATGGGATCGGTCATGGTGGTCGCGGCGGCTGGGGCGGTCACTATAACCGAGCCCGTGTGTCGGCCAGCCGCTCGCGCATCGGCGCTGCCAATGCAGGTTGATCAGAAAGAAATAACAGGAGTGAAGCGAGGAGAAAGTCGCTGCCCGGATGCGCCCAGACCGAGGAGCTAACCCGTCTGAACGCATCCGAGCCGCATTCCGAGGGGCCCACTGCCAAGTGTATTTCCCGCGGACCTTGATCATAACCGCTGGCGTCGCGCCGAGCTAACCCCGCCCTGTGGATAAGCCGTGGATTGCTTGTGAGCGCTGGCCACAATAGTAATCAAGATCAAGGTCTTGAAGAATTTTTGTAGATCTGGGGAAAACTGTGCATAGCCGGTGAGCAAAATTGCTCCGAGTGCGCGAGCCTTCGCTAACTCATTGAGTGCAAAGGGCATCGGCCCTGCGGCGCGATCGGGCCGGTCCAGCCGCTGTCACGGAGTGCCAAGTCGTTGATTGGCGGGCAATCTGGGACTTTCGAGGCGTATGGCCGGGCCGGCGTTGCGCCGAGCCCGGCCATACGGGTCGCCTTACGCGTTCTTCGGCGCGAGGTCGCTATGGTTCTTACCGTACGCGAGGTACACGATCAGGCCGATGACGGTCCAGGCCGCGAACACCGTCAGCGCTTTGGCCGAAAGGTTCACGAACAGCAGCAGGCAACCGAGCACCGCGAGCGGGCACACGATCCAGACCAGTGGTGTGCGGAACGGGCGCGCACGTCCGGGCTGTGTGCGGCGCAGGATCATCACGCCGATAGCCACCATCACGAACGCGAACAGCGTTCCAGAGTTGGATACGTCGGCGAGCACGCCGACCGGGAACATGGCGGCGAACAGCGACACGAACACACCGGTGATCATCGTAATGATGTGTGGGGTGTGGAAGGTCGGGTGAACCTTGGAGCAGATTTCCGGCAGCAGGCCGTCGCGCGACATCACGAAGAAGATACGGGTCTGGCCGTAGATCATCATCAGGATGACGGAAGGCAATGCGAGGCTGGCGGCCATGCCGACGAGATAGGCAACGGTGTTGTGGTCGAGCGAGCGCAGTACGTGGGCCAACGGCTCGTTGCTGCAAACCAGCGCGGTGGAGTTGAGGCAGGCAGCAGCCATCGCCTGAGTGCCGGGTTCCAGAAGCTTGCCTGCGGCGTCGTACAACGGCTGCGCGCCGGCGGCACCGACGGCACCATAGCCGACGAGCAGGTAGAACACTGTGCAGACCGCGAGCGAACCGATCAGACCGATCGGAATGTTGCGGTTCGGGTTCCTGGTTTCCTCGGCGGCCGTGGATACGGCATCGAAACCCACATAGGCGAAGAAGATCGACGCCGCCGCACCGAGTACACCAACACCTCCCATCGGAGTGCCCCAGCCGGTCGGCGTGAACGGCTGGAAGTTCGGTGCCTGCGCGGCGGGAACGGCGATGACGACGAACGCGACGAGGGCAGCAATCTTGATCGACACGAGCACCGCATTGACCCAGGCGCTCTTGGACGTGCCGAGCACGAGCAGGCCTGTGATCACCAGGGATATCGTGAAGGCGAGGACGTTGAAGCCGCCGCCGTCGAATGGTCCGGTCTGGAGGATTCTGGGAAGACTCGCGCCGCCTGCTTCGAGCAAACCGTTGACGTAGCCCGACCAGCCCACCGCGACTGCACCCGCAGCGACGGCGTACTCGAGTACGAGCGCCCAGCCGACGATCCAGGCGAGTGCCTCGCCGAGCACCGCATAGGTATACGTGTAGGCGGAGCCGGACACCGGCACCATTGAGGCGAGTTCGGCATATGCCAGCGCGGCCAGGCCGCAGACGATCGCAGCGATCACGAACGCAATCATCATGCCCGGGCCGGCTTTCTGCGCGGCTTCGGCGGTCAATACGAAGATACCGGTGCCGATGATCGCGCCGATGCCGAGCATAGTCAGCTGCAGCGCGCCAAGCTGGCGTTTAAGGCTCTTTTTCTCGGCGTTTTCAAGAATCTGGTCAAGCGGTTTGACGCGCCAGAAAATCATTGCATCCCCTCCCACGGTTTGTACGGGACCCGGCGCCAACAGCAGCACATCTGCTTGCGAGGCCTGGCGAACTTTCGCGCCCGAGATGGGACGCGATAAAACCGGGCTAAAATACGCGACCCTCTCTAGCCCAGCAAGCGCCCGTCATGAGCGAAACCGACAACAGCGTCGCGGTCGGACTGTCCGCGTGGCAACGAGAGTGGCTCCGCGATGTCGATGCCTATGCAATCCGACATCCCGGCGAAACCGAAACGGTTGCGCTATTTCGCGATTTCATGCGCCAGCACGCCGATGCTGCGGCGCGCGAGCTGGCGCAGGGGCACCTGACCGGCGCTGCGTGGCTCGTCAGTAGCGATGGAGCGCGTGTAGTGCTGACCCATCACCGCAAACTGCAGCGCTGGCTGCAGCTCGGCGGTCACGCGGACGGCGACGTGGACCTGATCGCCGTCGCATTGCGCGAAGCCGAGGAGGAGTCGGGACTGCGCGATCTCGCGATCGAGCGCGAGATCTTCGATCTGGACCGGCACTGGATTCCGGATCATCGCGACGTGCCGGGTCACTGGCACTACGACCTGCGCTACGTTGTACGTTGTTGCGGCGACGAGCAATTCGTGGTCAGCGAAGAATCGCTCGCCCTGGCCTGGCGCGATATCGCCGACATGGCCGGTTCGGCCGACTACGACGAATCGCTGCGACGCATGGCGCGCAAATGGCTGGCGCGCGGGCTGCGCTGACGGCCCGCAGCGAGACGGTTATCCTCTCGCCGGGGAATGCCGCAGGCGAAGCCAGCACGCGCACTGGACGCGATGTCATTCCCGGCCGGAATATTCACCGGTCAGGGTGTTGACGAGAATGCGTGAACCGTTGACGACGTATTCCGGCACGAGGATTTCGATACCGGTTTCGAGCCTGGCCGGCTTGGGGCGCTTGGTCGCTGTCGCGCCCTTGAGTTCGGGCGCTGTGTCGACGACGGTCAGGGTTACCGTTGGCGGTAGCTGCACGGCAACGGGCTGGTCTTCGATGAGCTGTATGTAGCAGGCTTCCATGCCTTCGGTGACGAAGCCGGCGGATTCGCCGAGCGCACTCGCATCAAGCATGTACTGGGTGAAGTCCTCCGCATCCATGAACACGAAGGTGTCGCCTTCGCGATACGAATAGGTTGCCTGTCGGCGCGACAGCTCGACTTCGCGCAGCTCGTCTTCGGCGCGTTGGCTCAGGTCGAGCTTCTGGCCGCCCGGCACCGAGTACATGATGAAGCGGTAAGTGACGTTGCCGCCGCGGCCCTGCGGCGAGCTGCGCTCGATGTCGCGGATCTGGTAGACCTTGTTATCGTGCTCGACGACATTGCCTTTCTTGATTTCGCTGGCTTTCATGCTCGAATCGACCGGTAAGTGACGTAAAGGAACGTGTTGCTTTTTGCTTCTGGAACCCCCTTGAGTCAAGGGAGCGAAGAGTGATCGCTCAGAACCGCAGGTTCTGATCACTCTGAACGCCCAGCGGGCCAGACCGCCTAGTGCCTGCACAGCAGGCATTTGGCGGGGTTGTGGAGATCTGGTGCTGAGTGCAAATGCGACCATGCCAGGACTTGTTCAGAGGTTCACTGGTGCGAAGTACAAAAGCTCGGGCGGCAAGGATTGCTCAAGACCCTACTTAGGCTGCAATCTCACCGCGCCGTCGACGCGGATGGTTTCGCCGTTGAGGTAACGGTTCTGCAGGATGAACGCGACCGTTGCGGCGAACTCTTCTGGCTTGCCCAGGCGCGAAGGGTAGGGTACTTGCGCACAAAGTGACTGATATACGTTTTCCGGCATGCCGTCGACCATGGGTGTGTGGAACACGCCGGGCGCGACGGTCATGACGCGCACGCCGATACGCGCGAATTCGCGTGCCATCGGCAGGGTCATCGCGATGACGCCACCCTTGGAAGCAGAATAGGCGGCTTGGCCGATCTGGCCTTCATAGGCGGCGATCGACGCGGTGTTCACGATGACGCCGCGCTCGCCATCCTCGCCCGGTGCGTTGTGCTGCATGAGGTCGGCGGCGCCCTTGGCGACATTGAACGAGCCGATGAGGTTGACCATTACCGTGGTCGTGAAAGTCTTCAGCGGCATCGGCGCTTCTTTGCCGAGCACACGTCCGGCACCGAGGATGCCGGCGCAGTTGATCGCGGCGTTGAGCCCGCCCAGGGCTTCCTTGGCCGCGCTGAGATTCGCAACGACGGCATCTTCGCTGGTCACGTCGGTGTGGAAGAACTGCGTATTGCCACCGAGCGCGGCAACGGCCTGCGCGCCTTTCTCGTCGTTGACGTCCAGCAGCGCGACCGCTCCGCCGTGCGCGACGATATGCTGTGCAACGGCGTAGCCCAGTCCCGAAACGCCGCCAGTGATGACGGCTTTGACCTGATTGAGTTCCATGCAGATGACTCCCTGACAGGATGCGCGACGCGGCGCAAAGGCGCGATTGTAGTTCAGCCTGCCGCGTTCGCGCGCGCCGTGCCGGCGGCTTGTTGAAAAGGGCCGGCGGCTGCGATCACAGGAGCTCGCATAGATAGAACGTGTCGCAGCTGAAATGTCCGGTACCACCCAGTGGGCCATCGATGCGATGGAAACCGGCCTTGACGTAGAGCGCCTGGGCTGCGTCCATGCCGTGCAGGGTTTCCAGATAGCAGCGCCGGTAGCCCAGTTCGCGCGCGCGCGCGAGGCAGCGCTCGATCAGCGCGCGACCTGCGCCCTGTCCGCGCAGCGCGGGCAGGAAGTACATTTTGCGCAATTCGCAGGTGTCCGTGTCGCCGCCGATCAGCGCGGCCACGCCTCCGCCGCCGAGCACGGTGCCGTCCTGCTCGACCGCGAAATACGCCGCGCCGGGTATCGCATAGGCCTGCGCCATCGTGTCGACCTCGGCGTCATGGATCGCGAACCCCGGGCCGCTGGCACCAAATTCGGGCATGACCGTACGGATGATGGCGGCAATGGCGGCGTTGTCGGCGGGCGAGATGGTGCGTATCGAGTACATGGCAACAATCAAGTGGGCGAGGAATGGGAACGCGGGGGCTGTCGGTGTAAGCGATAGCGCGGTGACGCGGCAAGTGTGCCCGTCGTTTCGGCCGCCGCAGACCGGTCAAAGCGGCCGGCGAAAATCGAGGTCGTAGCGCGTGCCGTGCACGAGTACATGCAGGTGCAGGTTGGTGATCGAGATCGGTGCCTGCGGTCCGGCTTCGGTGATATTGGTGGGACCGACGTCGCTGGGATCGATGAGCGTGATGCCGCCGTGGCCGACGACTTCAAGCACGTTGTCCGGACCGATGAACGCGGCGGTATCCGCGTCGAGGCCCAGGCCGAGCGCGAACGGATTGAGCGCCAGCGCGCCGAGCAGGCGGCCTATGCGGTCGCTCGCGGCGCCGCCCTGGTCGATGACCACTCGGTTGGTAAGGCCCAGTCCTGGCGCGAGCGTGACGGCACCCATGCGCGGTGTGGTGCCGGACTCTCCGGCTGCGAGCATGTGCTCGGTCAGCACAGCGGCACCGGCGCCGAGTCCGGCGATGGGCGCTCCGTCGGCATTGCGCCGGCGCAACAGTTTGGCCAGGCTGGTGCCGCCGACCAGGGTTGTCAGTTTCAGCGGATGAATCGTCGCGAGCACGACCAGGTCGGAATTTTCGATCGCGCCCAGCGCTTCCGGGCGTTCCGCATCGGCACGCGAGGCCAGGTGCACGCGACGCACGCCACCGGCTCCCTGGGCGAGCAGGGCGGTCTCGATCTCGTCGAGCCCCCGTGTATCGAGCTCACCGGCGACGAGAAAACACACGTGTGCGCGCTGTGAACAGATCGACAGAAGTCGGCGTGTGAGGCGCTGCTCGGTATCGAGGCCGGCGAAGACGCCGATGGCTATCAGGTGACCACGGGATTGATCGGGAGCTAGGCGAGCGGGCACAGCTACTTCCGGCGACGGTGGTGCCGCGATGGTAGCAGTGCGTCCGGTTCTGTGCGTGTCGTGCGGCAGTGCCGCGATGCGGCGGGCGCCGGCGCTTTGCACCGGCGCCCGCCGCAGTCGCCTGTTCAGTTGGGATAGATCGTGCACGTCACTTCGTTGATGCTGCGGCTGACGCAGC
>JAAFHE010000187.1 GCA_013298265.1 Lysobacterales bacterium
GCGGCCGCGGCGCTGGTCAATCCCAATCACGAAGGCGATGCGTTCCCGAGCAAGGCGCTGGCTGGCGTCGGCGTCATGTTCTACGTGCTGCTCGCGCTGCGCGCGCGCCTGCGGGACAACGGCTGGTTCGCGCAGCGTGCCGAACCCGACCTGTCGGCGCTGCTCGATCTGGTCGCGCTCGGCACGGTTGCCGACCTTGTGCCGCTGGACTACAACAACCGCGTGCTGGTCGAGGCTGGCCTGCGTCGCATCCGCGCGCGGCAGGCCTGCTTAGGCATGCTCGCGCTGATTGAGGCGAGCAAGCGCACGCCCGAAACGCTGTGCGCGAGCGACCTGGGTTTCGCGCTCGGGCCGCGCATCAACGCCGCCGGTCGCATGGACGACATGCGCCTGGGTATCGAATGCCTGCTCTGCGACGAACCCGGACGCGCGCGCGAACTGGCCGAACGCCTGTCCGCGATCAATGCCGAGCGGCGCGAATTGCAGGCGCAGATGGTGGAGCAGGGCGAGGCGACGGTGGCGCGGTACCTCGCGCGCTACGGTGCGGCGACGCTGCCGGTCGGCGTCGTGCTGTTCGAGCCCGACTGGCACGTCGGTGTGATCGGGCTCGTCGCCTCCAAGCTCAAGGAGCGCCTGCATCGACCCGTGATCGCGTGCGCACCGGCTGACGAGAGCGGCGAGGAGGTCAAGGCGTCCGGACGCTCCATCGCCGGCTTCCACCTGCGTGATGCGCTGGCCGAGGTCGATGCGAAGAAACCGGGCCTGCTCACGCGCTTCGGCGGCCATGCGATGGCCGCTGGATTGAGTCTTTCCGCTGGCCGTCTCGCCGAGTTCGCCGCGGAATTCGACGCGGTCGCGCGGCGGCGCCTGGATCCCATCCTGCTCGAGCCGGTGCTGCATACCGACGGCTGTCTCGCCGCGCGCGACTACGATCTGGAACTCGCGCGCCAACTGCGTTTCGCCGGCCCCTGGGGCCAGGCGTTTCCCGAGCCGCTGTTCGACGACGAATTCTGCCTCGTCAATTGGAAGCTCATGGGCCAGACCCACCTGCGCCTGACCTTGTCGCACGCGGACCGGCGTGATCCGCTGGAAGCGGTGATGTTCGGCGGCTATACCGGATCGCCGCCGCCGCCGCGGCTGCGCGCGGCGTTCCAGCTCAGCATCGACGAATGGAACGGACGCGAGCGGCTGCGCCTGCTGGTGCGGCATATCGAAGCGGTGTAGCGCAGTGCATTCGCTAGCCGCATTTCTCACACCCCTTCTACTGCGGCTGCCGATAGACTTGCCCTGACACGAATGGAACGGACGCGAGCGGCTGCGCCTGCTGGTGCGGCATATCGAAGCGGTGTAGCGCAGTGCATTCGCTAGCCGCATTTCTCACACCCCTTCTACTGCGGCTGCCGATAGACTTGCCCTGACGCCAGTACGACGCTTCTCGCTCCCTGACCCCGTTCCCCAACGGCCCTGCCCGGTGCGCCACACGAGCAGCCCTTTACCCGAGCGCCCCGAAGGGCGCGGCCCACAACACCCTGTTGTTTTTTCTCTCCTCTCTCGGTTGGATGTTCATATGAACAAAGAGATCGCGCGTTGCAACTCGGTCGTGATTGTCGAAGATGGAGAGCGCTGGATCTTCGGCCAGCAATCGAGCGCGGCGGATTCATCGACATTGATCTACGTGATCATCCTCATCGCGTTTATTGTCGCCATCAACGGGCTCTTCTTCCTGATGGGGTTGATTCCTGACGCTGGCGTCGGGGTTCGTATTGCCGGAGGGGGCATGATCGCTTCCGGTGTTGGACTCGGTTTTCTGTCTCGACATCTCCTTCGACGTCGCAGGCGTGCACGCGAAAATACGCAGAGTGTGCGTGCCCTTCTGATTCTGGACTTCGCCGAGAGGGTTTTGCGCAGCGGTGACGGCAAACAACTCGCACCACTCGAACGTGTGACGTTCAGCAAGGACTTTCAGCTCACGTCCTCCTCGAAGGCACTTCGGTGTCAATGGGGCGGTGGTTCTCTCGTCGTCATGAGCGGCACACCTTTCGCAGACAGCATCGACGCAGGTATCCACGCGCTTCAGGCCAAAGGATTTCGAATCGCGTAAGTTCCCCCACTGCGCGAAGCGCGCAGCTTGCTTTGAAGTGGCATTCGCGCGCGCCTGATATCGGCGAACTTTCCTCCGTTGTGTGTCGCTTCGAGAGCTGGGCGACTGCGCGAATGCAGTACGACTTGAGGGGATAGGCGGGATGAAGTGATCCCTTGAAGCAGCACAGTTCAAACCTACTGTCTGCGGGTCGCTCGTCCCTCTTGCCCCTCGGCGCAGCCGGTCCAAAACCAGCCTTCTTCGGTCCGTCGCGCATCTGGCGTGATGCCCGGCCCGTCGGGCGTTCAGAGTGATCAGAACCTGCGGTTCTGGGCGATCACTCTTCACCCCTGCTATCCTGCGCCTCTTTTGTCCATTGCCGGCCGCAGCCATGATCGAAACCAATCCGATCTCCGCGCGCATCGACGACCTCAAGGGTCGGGTGCTGTCGCTTAGGGGGTATCTTTGACTACGAAACCAAGTCAGAGCGTCTCGAAGAAGTAAGTCGCGAACTGGAAAGTCCGACGGTCTGGGACAACCCGCAACGGGCCCAGGATCTGGGCAAGGAACGCGCTCAGCTCGAAAAGATCGTGCACGGCATCAGGAGCCTGATCGAAGGATTCGACGGGGCCGCTGAGCTGCTGGAAATGGCCATTGCCGAAGCCGACGAGGGTACGGCGATCGCGGTGTCCGAGGATGTCGAGCGCCTCGCCGCGAAGGTCGACAAGCTCGAATTCCAGCGCATGTTCTCCGGCAAGATGGATGCGTCCAACGCCTTCGTCGACGTGCAGGCCGGCGCCGGCGGCACCGAGGCGCAGGACTGGGCCGAGATGCTGCTGCGCATGTACCTGCGCTGGTGCGAGAACAAGGGCTGGAAGACGGAGCTCATGGAAGTCTCCGCTGGCGATGTCGCCGGCATCAAGAGCGCGTCGTTCCGCGTCGAGGGCGATTACGCCTACGGCTGGCTCAAGACCGAGATCGGCGTGCACCGCCTCGTGCGCAAATCGCCGTTCGATTCGGACAACCGCCGCCACACCTCGTTCTCGTCGATCTTCGTCGCACCCGAGGTGGACGACGACATCGACATCGAGATCAATCCAGCCGACCTCAAGACCGACGTCTATCGCTCATCCGGCGCCGGCGGTCAGCACGTCAACAAGACCGACTCGGCCGTGCGCATCACGCATGTGCCCAGCGGCGTGGTCGTGGCCTGTCAGACCGAGCGTTCCCAGCACAACAACCGCGACCGCGCGATGAAGATGCTCAAGGCCAAGCTTTACGAGATCGAAGTACAGAAGCGCAATGCCGAAAAGGACGCGCTGGAAGCGACCAAGTCCGATATCGGCTGGGGCAGCCAGATCCGTTCCTACGTGCTCGATCAGTCGCGCATCAAGGACCTGCGTACCGGCGTGGAGCGTACCGACACGCAGAAGGTGCTTGACGGCGATCTGGACGAATACATCGAGGCCAGCCTCAAGCTCGGCCTGGAAGCCGGTTCCAAGCGTATCGATGCGTAATGTGGACATTCGGGAGAAAGCACCGATGAGACGACTCCTGCTGGCGATGGTGCTGTCATGCCTGAGTCTGACCGCAGCGGCGAAACGCGCGCCGTCGGCGTCGGACGTGGTTGCGCAGATCGAGGCGCGCGTGGCGCAGGGCAGCGTCGATCCGGCGCGCGATCTCGCGCCCCTGCTCGACGGCCTGCGCGCGGCCAAGGACGACTCGGCCAAGTCGACCTACATCGACGCGATCGAGGAACTCGGTGACGCGGGCGGCAGCAGTCCCGCCGCGGTCAAGGCCTGGCTCGTCGCCCATGCGCCGCCGGTGTTGCTGGACGTAGCGCGCGGCAATGCCAGCTGGAGCGTGCGTGGCGATGCGCTGATGACGCTGCGCAGCCTGGACGCCTCGGACGCGGCTTTCGACGAGGCGATCGCGCTGGCCAGGGCCGCGCAGGGCGACGGCGCCGGCTTCATTCACAGCCGCGGCGAACTGCTGCAGGACTGGAAGGACAGCCGCGGCCGGCACGGCGCGAAACCCGCCATCGCCAAACCCGTGGACGCGGCGAAGGAGCAGCGCGCGCTGGAATTCCTGCGCGCGCGCAGTATCGGTGCCTCCGGCGACGCGTTGAACCGGGCGCTGATCGACGCCGAGGTCGACGTCGTGCAGGCGCTGATCGACGCCGGCGTCGACGCGACCGCGGCGGGTCCTGCCGGGATGACGCCGCTGGCCACGGCGACCATGATTTCGTGCGCGCAGAACAATCCGCTGGAACGCCAGCTCGCGGTCATCGACCTGCTGCTCGCGCACGGTGCCGACATCAAGCACACGGATACCCAGGGCAATACGGTGCTCATGGGCGCGGTGCAGTCCTGCCCGCTACCGATCATCGAAAAGCTCGTCACGGCTGGCGCGGCCCCCGATCCGGTCAACGCGCAGCAGTTCACCCCGCTCAAGATGGCCTTCGTCAGCGGTCACTGGGACATCGCCGAATACCTCGTCGGCAAGGGCGCGCGGATCACCGCGACGGAGGCCGGGCAGGTGTTCTTCGAGAAACCCACCGACCCACGGCAGGCGGCGATCCTCGCCAAGGCGATCAAGCCGGCGAAGTAAAGCGTCGGCGCGCCGCTGCTACGGAATGCGGTTCCACGGTCGGAGAAATTGCAGATGCGTATCGAAAAAATACTCAGTGCCGCGATCCTCGGCGGCGCGAGCCTGCTTGCCGTCGCGGCGGACACCACCGCGCGCATGACACGCGAACAGGCCGAGCAGCTGATGGAGCAGGACGGCACGTCGGTAATGCAGGAGAACCTGCCGGTCAATCTGTTCAACGCCAAGGCCGACATCGTCGAGGCGATGATCGTGCTGGGCGTCGATCCGAACGGCAAGCTGGAGCAGACACCGCAGACCACGCTGGAATTCGCGCTGTCCGCCTGTAGCGACACGCGCCTGGCCGAAGCGGACATCCAGCGCACGATCGCAGTGCTGTTGCGCGAAGGCGCGCGGCCGAACGACACCGGCATGATGGGTACGCTGATCCTCGCCGCGCAGCAATGCACGCCCGGTATCGTCAGGCAGCTCGTTGCCGGCGGCGCGAAACTCGACCAGCGCACGCCGCAGGGCTATACGCCGCTGTCGATGGCGCTGATCGTGGGCAAGCTGGAAAACGCCGAGGCGCTGATCGACGCCGGCGCGCGGCTGTCGGCCGAAGGCGCGGCCAGACTGACTGAAATGGGCGCCGGCAACGACCGGATGCTTGCGCTGGTGAAGCGCGCGAGCGCCAAGTAAGCGGGCGCCCGGTAAGCGGGCGATGGCCCCGGAATTCTGATTCGATGGGAAGAATGCGATGAACGACGAGACCAAGGATACGAGCGAGACGCCGGTGCCGGTGGACGAGAACAAGCTGATCGCCGAGCGTCGCGAGAAACTCAAGGCCCTGCGTGCCGCCGGCATCGCGTTCCCGAACGATTTCGCGCCGGATGCCTTTGCCGGCGACCTGCAGTCCGAATTCGCCGACAAGGAACGCTGGACGTCCGAGGCACTCGAGGCGCTCGGTCGCCGCGTGCGCGTCGCCGGACGCCTGCTCGCCAAGCGCCAGATGGGCAAGGCCAGCTTCGCGCAGATCCAGGACATGTCGGCGCGCCTGCAGCTATTCCTGCAGCAGGCCGCGCTGGGCGAAGACACCTATGCCGCGTTCAAGGGCTGGGACGTCGGCGACATCGTCGGTGCCGAAGGCGTCCTCACGCGCACGCGCACCGGTGAGCTTTCGGTAAAAGTGGATAAATTTCGCCTGCTGACCAAGTCGCTGCGGCCGCTGCCGGACAAGTGGCATGGCCTTGCCGACGTCGAACAGCGCTATCGCCAGCGCTACGTCGATCTCGTCGTCACCGAGGAAGCGCGCCGCGTGTTCAAGCTGCGCTCGGCCGTGATCGGGCATATCCGCCAGTGGCTGGAAGCGCCGGCGCGCCGCTTCATGGAAGTCGAGACGCCGATGATGCACATCATCCCGGGCGGCGCCACGGCACGGCCCTTCGTCACGCACCATAACGCGCTGGATCTGCAGCTCTATCTGCGAGTGGCACCGGAGCTGTACCTCAAGCGCCTCGTCGTCGGCGGCTTCGAGCGCGTCTACGAGATCAACCGCAACTTCCGCAACGAGGGCGTGTCGACGCGGCACAACCCCGAGTTCACGATGCTGGAGCTGTACCAGGCCTACGCGACCTACAACGAGATCATGGATCTGACCGAGGCGATGATCCGCGACACGGCGCAGGCCACGCTTGGCACGACCGCGTTGACCTGGGAAGGCCGCAGCATCGACGTCGGCCCCGCGTTCAAGCGCTGGCCGATGGAACAGGCCGTGCGCGAGCACAATCCCGAGATCGGCGCTCACGAGCTGCGCGACCGTGATGCGCTGGCCGCGCATTGCGCGCGCAAGGGCATCCACGTCAAGCCGTCCTACGGCTGGGGCAAGCTGCTGCTCGAACTGTTCGAGGCCACGGTCGAAGGGACCCTGGTGCAGCCGACCTTCATCACCCAGTACCCGACCGAGGTCTCGCCGCTCGCGCGCGAAAACGACAGCGATCCGGGCATCACCGACCGCTTCGAGCTGTTCGTCGGTGGCAAGGAACTCGCGAACGGGTTTTCCGAGCTCAACGACCCGGAAGACCAGGCCGCGCGCTTCCACGCGCAGGTCGCGGCCAAGGACTCGGGTGATGACGAGGCCATGCACTTCGATCACGACTACATTCGCGCGCTGGAATACGGCCTGCCGCCGACCGGTGGGCTCGGCGTGGGCATTGACCGCCTCGTGATGCTGCTCGCCGACGCGGCCTCGATCCGCGACGTGCTGCTGTTCCCGTACATGCGGCCCGAGGTCTGAGCGCGACGACGGCGCGGCGGGGAGGCGAAGCCGCGACGGTCGCCGGCCTGGTCGGCTTTCTCGCTCTTCAGGGGGCTGACGCGAGCCTCGGATTGGCCTGGGCCTGCCTTGTCGCTGCTGCGGCCGCGGCACTATGGCGCGACGCGATCGATCTGTCGCGGGCGCCCGATGCGCTGG
>JAAFHE010000184.1 GCA_013298265.1 Lysobacterales bacterium
TCAAACTGGTCGACCGCTACCCCATCGTCATCTATATCGGCGCCGGCGCCCTGCTCTGGACAGCAGGCAAGATGATCATGCACGAGAAATTCATCGCCAACTGGATCAGCGGCAATTTCGCGATCGAACTCGCGGCCTACGTGGTGGTCATCGGCGGCGGCCTGGGCTTCGGCTGGCTGCGCGAGAAAGCACGGCGTGAGAAACGCGAAATCGCCCGCGAGCTCAAGCGCGCCGGCTGATCCGCGCCCGCCGATAGAATCTTGCCATCGAACACGCCGCTGATTCCTGTTTCCTCGCCGTGTCGTCCAGTACACGCACAGGTAATGTGCGATGCGCCAGGCGCGAGCGCACGACTCGACTCGACTCGCCCGTACAACGGCATAGCGAAAGGTTTCACGTGTTGGCCGGTCTACTACTCCGTTATTTTCCACGGAGTAGATCATGCGTGTATTCGTTTCGTTGCTTCTGGCTATTCTGATCGGCGGAGCAGCCTGTGCCGCCGACCTCGCAGCCTCGCCGCAACAGGTCACACCTGTCCTGCTCGGCAGCGCGTTGCCCGACGCGCCGCTGCAGGCAATCGATGGCGGTGCGACCACTCTGGCCAAGGCAGTAGGCGGCAAGCCGGCCGTAATCGTCTTCTATCGCGGCGGCTGGTGCCCGTATTGCAACCTGCAGCTCAGCGAACTTCGTCTGATCGACAAGGACCTGCAGGGCCTCGGCTATCAGATAATCGCGATCAGCCCGGATAGCCCCGAAGAACTGCGCAAGACACTCGACAAGGATTCGCTGACCTACACCTTGCTGTCAGACAGCAGCGCCGCGGCGATCAAGGCGTTCGGCATCGCCTATCGTGTCGATGACGCGACCTACTCGAAACTCGTCGGGTTCGGCATCGACCTCGAAAAATCTTCCGGCAAACCGCACCGGGCGCTGCCAGTACCCGCCGTCTACATCGTCGACGCCGCCGGTACGCTTCAGTTTTCATACGTACATCCCGACTATCGCGTACGCATACCGGCGGGCACCGTGCTGGCCGCGGCAAAGGCAATCAGCGCCCAGCAGCACAAGATGCAGCCGAAATAGCTTGCTTCGCATGCGCGCCCCGACTGTCGTGGCTGTATTGCTGACAGCGTCGAGCATGACAGCCACGGCCAGCGACACGTGCTTGGCGAGCAGCGGCAAGTTGCGTGTTCCGCTCGTGGAGCTGTACACGTCGGAAGGCTGCAGCAGTTGTCCGCCAGCCGATCGCTGGCTGTCCGGACGCATGAAGGCGGGCGACGCAAACTGGCTCGCTTTTCATGTCGACTACTGGGACGAAATCGGTTGGCCCGATCGCTTCGCCAGCCCCGCCTTTACACAGCGGCAGCGACTTCGCGTCGAACAGGCCGGAGGGCGCATTGTCTACACGCCGCAGGTCATGGTCGGCAACCGGGTCGACGCGCCGTGGCAATCGGGCAGTGCCTTCGATAGCGTGCTTGATGACGCCCGAGGCTCCGCCGGTGCGGTACTGGACCTGCGTGTCGAGCGCAACCGAAACGGCCTGCGCGCGACCGTAGGCATGCGGGCACTGCCCGGCGCAGCAACCGACGCGACCGTGTGGCTGGCGCAGACTGTCGACGCGCAATCGACCCAGGTAAAGTCCGGCGAAAATCGTGGCGCCACCCTCCGCCACGATCGTGTCGTCCGGCAGCTGTTCGGCGCCTGGCCGTTAAGCGCAGAGCCGACACAGCGCCTTCAGGATCTGGCCTCAATTCCCACGGGTGCATGGGGGCTAGTGGCCTTCGTTCAGGACTCGCGCGGGAATACGCTGCAGTCGCTTGGCCTCGACGTGGATCTTTGCCAGGAGATCGTCGCACCGCCCTGATGGCAACAAGCGCCACGCTTGGCCAGCGCGGTTTTCTCACATCCCTCCTGCAGCAGCCGTCGATACGAAGGCGCGCCGGAAATCCAGGCCCGGCACCGCGTTTCCTGCTTCGCGCCCGCACAGCCCGGACCACTCGGATATGCACGCCAGCAACGGAGCGCCGCAGCACAACCGCCGCCTCCAACGCGCGCGGCCGCGCCACGGGCAGGCAACCCGCGTCGCTCGAACGCGGCATGAGTTGCCGACTCCATCCATTCCATGCAAGGTGCGCCGAATCTTCCGCACGGCAGACCGCGCATGAGCGACTACCCGCACTTGTTGGCCCCACTGGACCTGGGCTTCACCACGCTGTCGAACCGGGTGCTCATGGGGTCCATGCACACGGGCCTTGAAGACAAGTCCAGCGATTTCGACAAGCTCGCCGTGTATTTCGCCGAGCGCGCGCGCGGCGGCGTCGGCCTCATCGTTACGGGCGGCATCGCCCCGAGCATTCGCGGCTGGCTCAAGCCGTTCTCTGGCCGTCTGTCCATGCCCTGGCATGTGGCGCGCCATCGCAAAGTGACCGGCGCGGTGCATACGGAAGGGGGCAAGGTCTGCATGCAGATCCTGCATGCGGGCCGCTACGCCTATCACCCGCTGTCCGTCGCGCCGTCGAAGATCAAATCTCCTATCACCCCGTTTACGCCCGCGGAGCTCTCGGCGCGCGCCGTGGAGTCCACGATCGGCGACTTCGTATCCTCGGCGAAGCTTGCCCAGGACGCCGGCTACGACGGCGTCGAGATCATGGGCTCCGAGGGCTATCTCATCAATCAGTTCCTGGTCGAACGCACGAACAAGCGCAGCGACGACTGGGGCGGGACGCCGGAAAAGCGGCGCCGCTTCGCGGTGGAAATCGTCCGCCGTACACGCGCCGCGGTCGGCGCGAATTTCATCATCGTCTATCGCGTCTCGATGCTCGACCTGGTCGAGCAGGGCCAGACCTGGGACGAAGTGATAGCGCTGGCGAAGGACGTCGAAGCCGCGGGCGCCACGCTGATCAACACCGGCATCGGCTGGCACGAGGCGCGCGTACCCACGATCGTGACCAGCGTGCCGCGCGGCGCATTCACCTGGGTTACGCACAAGCTGCGCGGCGAGGTGAAGATTCCGCTGATCACGACCAACCGCATCAACATGCCCGACGTGGCTGAGGCGATCCTGGCGCGCGGCGAAGCCGACATGGTGTCGATGGCTCGGCCGCTGCTGGCCGATCCGCAGTGGGTCAACAAGGCGCGTGCCGGCAAGGCCGCCTCCATCAATACCTGCATCGCCTGCAATCAGGCCTGCCTCGACCATGTGTTCGAGAACAAGCGCGCGAGCTGCATGGTCAATCCGCGCGCGTGCTTTGAGACCGAACTCGTCATTACGCCAGCCGCGCGGAAGAAACGCATCGCTGTGGTCGGCGCCGGCCCGGCCGGACTCGCCTGCGCAACCACGCTGGCCGAACGCGGCCACACCGTCGTGCTCTACGACGCTGCGGCCGACATCGGCGGTCAGTTCAACATGGCCAAGCGCATTCCCGGCAAGGAAGAATTCTTCGAAACTCTGCGCTACTTCCGCCAGCGCATAGCCGAAACCGGAGTGACGCTGCACCTCAACACGCGGGTCGATACAGCGGCCCTGCAGCAGGAAAACTTCGACGAGATCGTGTTTGCGACCGGCGTGCTTCCGCGCACGCCGTCGATCACCGGCATCGACCATCGCAAGGTGGTGAGCTATTACGACGTACTCACGCGCAACAGACCGGTTGGCCAGCGCGTCGCACTGATCGGGGCCGGCGGCATCGGTTTCGACATGGCGGAATTCCTGACCCAGTCGCATCCCTCGCCGACCACGGACATCGCCCGCTGGTCCGAGGAGTGGGGCGTCGACACGAGCTATTCCACGCGCGGCGCTGTGACCAAACCGCATCCGGAGCCGTCCGAGCGCCAGGTCTGGCTGCTGCAGCGCACGCCGGGCAAGCCCGGCGAGAAGCTCAACAAGACCACCGGCTGGGTCCACCGCGCGGCACTGAAGGCGAAGAAGGTCAACATGCTCGCCGGCGTGACCTACGAACGCATCGACGACGACGGCCTGCACATCCGCATCGGCGAAGCACGCGAAGTGCTCCCGGTCGATACCGTCGTCCTCTGCGCCGGCCAGGAATCCAACCGCCGCGACTACGACGCTGCGCTGGCGCAGGGACTCAAGGCACATGTGATCGGCGGTGCCGACATCGCGGCCGAGCTCGACGCCAAGCGTGCGATCGCGCAAGGTACGCGCCTGGCGGCCAGCCTGTAGCGAGCGTTGCGGCACCGGCCAACGGCCGTGTCCCTGGGTCAGGTCACACTTGCGTGGCGACCGGTTTCACTTCGCTGCGCCGTAATGCGTATTACGGTGCAGTTCTCAATCGGGGGAGTTGTCATGACAGTAACCGCATCGCGCCAGGCAGGCATTTGCGCCGCCATCGTCATCGCGTTCTCGAGCGCCACTGCGTTCGCGGCGGTCGGATCCTGGAGCACCGCCGGACCGACCGGCGGCAACGTGACCGCACTCGCCGGCTACGAAGCGTCGCCATCAACGCTCTGGGCCGCCGGCCGCGGCGGCGTCTTCCGCACGACCAGCAACGGCAGTTCCTGGACACGCATCGAGATCGGCCTGCCCGAGGCCCTGTTCTCCGTCGACCTCGTCGCGGCCACCGCCAGCCCCGTGCTGTATCTCGCGACCAGCCAGCAGGTATACCGCTCCGGCAATGGCGGCGATCTGTGGGTTCCGGTCGCAACGCCGGCTCCCGGAGCGTACCTAGGCGATGTCGCCTTGCGCCGCGGCAGCCTGAACGAAATCGCCGTGCTCAGCACCCAGCAGCTTCATGTCTCGAACAACGGCGGCGGGAGCTGGACCACGGCCGGAAGCGTCTCGGCCAGCGGTCCGCAATACAGCAGCATCGAGTACGCCGCCGATGGCACGATCTACGCCGGTCTGAACTACAGCGATCCCGGCACCTACGCCGGCGCGATCCTTGTGCGCAGTACCACCGGCGGCGCGAGCTGGGCTGCCACGCCGGCCCAGCCCACGAGCCTGTCTGGCATCGACAAGCTGATCAGCGCCCCTGGCACGCCGCTGCGCCTGTTCGCCAGCGATCGTCTGGCTGTCGCCACCAGCGCCGATGGCGGCACGAGCTGGAGCAGCGTCGCACTGCCAGCGAGCGGCACCGCCTGCGGCCAGATCACGCGCATCGCCGCGCATCCGACGGCCTCGAACGGCCTCGTCGTCGCCTGTGCAGGTCGCGGCCTTCTGGTGACCGCTGACGCGAGCGTGGTGAGCCCGTCCTGGCAGACCTTCGACGCCAGCAACGGCCTCAGCGCCAATGGGACGCAAGCACCGCAGATCTCCGCCATCGTGCTGCATCCGGGTTTCCCAGGCACCGCGCGCATCTGGGTCGGGGCCAGCGACGGCGGCCTGCTCTCGACCAGCAACGGTGGCACCAACTGGAGCGCAATCAACACGGGCTTCCAGTCGAGCAATATCCGCGCGCTCGCGACGCATCCGATCGATACCGGCGCCACCGCCGTGTTCCTCGCCGGCTACGGCGATTCGAATACGACGACACGGGCTATCTACAAGTCCGACGATAGCGGCGCGAACTGGGCCACCTCCAACAGCGGCCTGAATGCCGAGCAGATCCGCAGCATCGCGATCGACCCGACCACAGTCGACACCGATCCGCTGACGGCGGAGAACTTCACCGTCTATGCCTCGGGCCGTTCCGAACGCATCCCCGCCGCTGCGAACAAGGACGGTGGCATCTACAAGAGCACGGATGCAGGCGCGAGCTGGACGACGATCGACACCGGCATCGCCCTCATCGGCGGACGCCCCGACCTCGGCACCGGCCGCACCATCGCGCTCGATCCGCGTTCCTGCGTCGCACCGCCGGTCAGCGGCCCCTGTCCGATCGGCAGCGGCGGCCTGCGTACGCTGTTCGTCACCGGCAGCGGCCGCCCCAACCTGACCGCAGCGGGACTACCGTACCTGTCGTCGCGCATCTACCGCTCGACCGATGCCGGTGCAACCTGGACCAGCTCCGAAACCGGCCTGCCGCTGCCGCAGGACCTTGGGCCTCCCGGGGCACAGAACTACGCCTACATGGGCGGCGTCGTGCCACTGGTGTTCGATCCGTCCAATACCCAGAACCTCTACATCGGCACATTCCTGAACTGGTCGCCCGAAGTCGCCGGCGCCACGCCGCCGACGATCGCCAACGGCGTGTTCAAGTCCAGCGACGGAGGCAGCACCTGGGTCCATGCAAGCAACGGACTGCCGCGCTACGCCGGGGCCGGCAGCACGAACTGGAGCGTGCTCGCGCTCGCGGTCAACCCCGCCAACCCGCAGATCCTCTACGCCGGCCTGACCAATCTGTTCGGCCCGACACTATCGGGCGATGTATATAAAACCACAAATGGCGGAGCGAGCTGGACCCAGGCTTCCGCCGGCATCGCCGGCCAGGATGTGCGCGCGCTGTTCATTGACCCCAACGATCCCAGCGGTGACACGATCTACGCCGGCACCGGCGGCGATGGTGCGAATCCAGGCGGCGTGTACCGCAGCACCAACGGCGGCGCGAGCTGGAATTCGATCAGCCTGGGCCTGCCTGCCGACGCGGCCACGGCGTTGGCGATGCCGCGACGCGCGGCTGGCGCGCCACCCCGCATCCTTGCCGGCACGTCCGCTGGCGTGTGGGACTACACCACACCCAGCGACGACGACGCGGACGGCGCACCGAGCACGGTCGAGAACGGCATCCTCGCCGGCGACGGCAATGGCGACGGCATCCAGGACTCGACCCAGAGCCGCGTCGCTTCGCTGCCGGCTGCGGGCTTGAGCGCACTGGAAGCCGCCAACGGCGGTGGTGGCAGCGCCACGGTATCGATACAAGGCGGTAGCTGTGCCCAGCTCAATGACACGACCACGCTGGCCGCCGCGCTCTATCCGCCCGACAGCATCGCCGGCGCAGCCAGCAACGGGACCTACGGGCTGATCAGCTTCTCAGTGCCGTCCTGCGCCGGCGCCACGCTGCGCGTGCGCTTCCACAGCGCGACCTTCGGCGCCGGCTGGAGCTGGCGCAACTATGGCCCGCGCACTCCGGGCAATGCCACGACCCTGGGCTGGTACCGTTTCGCCGGCGCGCGCCAGATCGACGCGCAGACCTGGGACCTGTCGATCGACGCGCTGCGCCAGGGCAACTACCGGGCCGACGCGAACGACATCCTGTTCGTCGGCGGTCCGGCGCAATCGGCAGAACTGATCTTCTCCGACGGCTACCAGTAGGCGCGCCGGGG
>JAAFHE010000185.1 GCA_013298265.1 Lysobacterales bacterium
TTTCAGTGCTGCCTGGATTTCAGCGCGGTGCATATGCGAGCCCATAGCAGACGGAGTTGACTGCATCGAGAGAATAAATTAGCCTACTTTTCACGGCTGATTTATAAGTCTTAATTCTACGGCGCGACCGCCCGCGCCCGGAGGCTCGATGCACCCCGCCCAGATCAAGGCCGCACTTGAAATGCGCCACACGACTCAGTCCGCGATTGCGCGCCAGTGTGGCGTTACACCGACGGCTGTGAATGACGTCGTGCACGGCCGGAAGCGCAGCCGCCAGATCGAACTGCGCATCGCGGCCGTGACTCAGCTGCCGCTCGCCGAGCTGTGGCCGCAATGGCACGGCCCGAAGGCCAAGCGGCGTCGCCGCACGGCCTCGACGTTCACCGCCGACGCGCTCCGCGCGGCGCTGGGTTGAGGTGACGGCCATGCTGAAAGCCCTCGCCGCCGTCATTCGCCGGTTCCTTCGGACCCGGCGCCAGGCCGCAGCGCTGGCAGCGGACCTAGCAGTCGCTGCAAGAGTTCGCGTACTTCTTCAGCAAGCTCGCCAGCGCTCGCTTGCGCAATCCAACGAGCTAAGGCGTTGCGGCGAGATGGTCCGGCGTCTAACGCCAGCTGAGCGCGCACGAGTAGAAGCGCTTCTGGGTTCTGCTTTTCGGCCGTCAGCGCCAGGAGACGGTCAATGATTTCGTCGATCGCGAAATTTGTCGGCGGATCGTCCTGCAGGCGCGCGCACACCGACGTCAGCGTCAGCAAGACCAGCGTCCGCCGCGCGGCCTCCGGGCTCTCGCAGCTTAGCGACGCCGCCACGGCAGCGAGCGCCTGTTTCAGCCCGGCAGTCTCCAGCTCCAACACCGTGATTTTTGCCTGTAAGGCGTTCAGCACATCGTCCTCGTCGTCCATGCCAGTGCTCCGTGGGGCTGTTCCGTCATTTCACCCGGCGAAACAGATTTGCGCAATAGCAAACCCAGTCCGCGTTTGGAATAGCCCCCTTTGGCGCGGAGGTTCCAATGCCGCGCGTCGCTAGGAGCCCCCGCGACAACCGCCTTTACCGGCCCTCGTGCATGCCGGACGCCGTCGAGGCGTGCGTGCTGCACGCCCAGCGCCACAGGCGCATGTCCGTTGACCAGATCGCCGACCTGGTCGGGGAATCCCGCTGGACGGTCTACAAGTGGATTCAGACCGGCAGCATTCCCAGCCGCAAGATCCCCGGCTTCGAGCACGCCTGCGGCGCGCACTACGTGACGCACTACCTGGCTGCCGCCGCGCGCAAGGTCGTGATCGACATTCCGACTGGCCGCCTGGCCAGCGCCAGTGATGTGCACGCCGTGCAGGACGCGTGCACCGCGGCCATCGGCGCGCTGATCGCCTTCAGCCAGCGCAAGACCGACGCCAAACAAACCCTCGACGCGATCACCGTCGCGATCGAGCGCCTCGCATTCGAGCGCGAGAACGTCTCGCGCCATGACCAACCGGAGCTGCCCCTGTCATGACGAACGCATTTTTCCTCGGCGTGTTGCCGCGCTACGCGCGCAACGACGCCAGCAACGACGCCGACATCAACCAATGGGCGTGGGACCAGCTGGAGCAGTGGAGCCTCGACGGCATCGACCCGCGCGATCTGCCCGAGGAGTGCGCGCCGTGACCGAGCGCTACATCAACACCGCGCAACAGCGCGTGCTGCGCACGCTGACGATGCTCTGCGGACACGAGCTCGACGGCCTTGCGCCTGGCGAGATCGCCAAGGCGCTGCGCTCCTCACCGAGCAACACCACGCGCGACCTGGCGAACCTGCGCGAGGCCGGCCTGGCCGAATCGCTCGAGTCCGGCCGCTGGCGAGTCACGCCGCGCGTTGCACAGATGGCCTTCGCTGTTGCCAAGAGCCTCGACGACGCGCGTGCCCGCGTCAACGAAATCACCCAGCGCTACACGCGCGACCGCTAATCGGAGACCTGCATGCCTCGCAAGCCCACGCAAAAGCCCGCCGTCGAAAAAGTAGACGAGGGTGTTGACCACGCCGCACTCGCTGACGCGCATCGCGCGCTCGACGAGCGGTCACGGACGATCGCGTTGATCGAGGACCGTTACGGCGTCGATCTGCCGTACAACCTCGACGTGTTCATCGCGCGAGCGCAGCAGAACGCCGCCGAGAGCGCCATGCGCCTGATCGAGGTCGGCCTGCTGCTGATCCAGATCCGCGAGCGTGAGACGCGCGAGGTCTACGACAGCGCGCTCGAACGCATTGGCATCGCGCCGCGCTTCGCACAACGGTCGATGCAGGCGGCCATCAAGCTGCAGGACCGGCCAGCGATTCAGAAGCTCGGCGTGAGCAAGGCACTGGAGCTGCTGTCGGAAGACGACGACACGCTGGCCGCGCTTGAAAACGGCGGCACCGTCGCCGGCCTCGCGCTCGATGAGATCGAGAGCATGTCGGCCCGCGAAGTGCGCCAGGCACTGCGCGACGAGCGGCGCGAGCGCGAAGACGAGCGGGCCGCGACGGACGCGATCGTCGCGCGCAAAGACCAGCGCATCCACACGCTGGAGTCTGACCGGCGAAAGATCAAACGCAGCCCGCTGCGCGACCAGGTGACGCAGCTACTGGCCGACATGGACGCCGCTGCTGTCGACGCCGCGAGTCTGTTGCAGCAGCTGCGCAACGGCGCCAGCACCGTGCGCGCGATGTACGCCGATGCCGGTGAAGACATCGACGAAGACGTGACGGCGCGCATCGAGCAGAACTTTCAGTTCGCGTCGACGCAGCTACAGCAGCTCGTCGACGAGCTCGGCGAATAACGGGCCGCACCGCACACGCACGAGGGAAGGGCGATGCATTCGGGGGAGCTGGCCGAAATGGCCTATCTGCAGCAGCTGGTAACCAACCTGCGCCGTGCGCCGCACGGCACGCAGGGCGCGCTGATTGAGCAGGGCGCCGCGTTCCTCGGCGTCTCGCGTCAGACGCTCTACACGCGCCTGCGTGGCGTCGGCTACACCAGCGGCCGCAAGCTGCGTGCCGACAAAGGCGACAGCCGCGTCAGCCTCGCCGAAGTGAAACAGGTTGCCGCCATCCTGCAGGCGTCGCGCCGGCAGACGGGAAAGGCTTTGCTGCCCGTCGTCGACGCGATCGACATCGCCGAGGCCAACGGCGTGCTCTCCACGCGCGTCACGCCGCAGACGATGCTCCGCATTATGCGTAGGGCCGGCTGCCACCCGCAGCAACTGCAGCAGGCATCGCCGCACGCGCAGATGCGCAGCCTGCACGCCAATCACGTCTGGCAGCTCGATGCCTCGATCTGCGTGCTGTACTACCTGCGCAACGGCCGGGTCGGCGTCATGGATGAGCGCCAGTTCAACGCGCGCAAGCCCGCCGCTCTGGCGAAGGTCCTCAACGAGCGAGTCCTGCGCTATGCGTTGACCGACCACTACTCGGGCCACGTCACCGCGCGCTATTACCAGACGTCCGGCGAGGACCAATACACGCTGTTCCAGTTTCTGATGCACGCGATGCAGCCGCAGGCGGGCCGCGTTGCGCATGGCGTGCCCTGGATGATGGTGTGGGACGCGGGCTCAGCCAACCAGAGCCACGCGATCGGCAATCTGCTCACGCAGCTCGCCATACGCCATTGGGCGCACATACCGGGCAACTCGCGCGCCAAGGGTCAAGTCGAGTCGGTCCATAACGTGATCGAACGCAAGTTCGAAGGCCGTCTGACGTTCACCCGCGTCGATAGCGTCGAGCAGCTCAATGGCCATCTCGACAACTGGCTGGTCGCGCTCAACGGCGCGGCGAAGCACAGCCGCCACGGCCACACGCGCTCGGCGATGTGGCAGACCATCCGCACCGATCAGTTGCGCCTGTGCCCCGCACCCGAAACGTGTTCGGCGCTGATGACCAGCAAGCCGGAGACGCGCACGGTCAACGGCGCCCTGACGATCACGTTCAAGCCGCGCGGCGCGGAGCGCGGCACGTATTCGGTTGCGCACATTCCCGGCGTGCGCGTGCGTGAGGCGGTGACGATCGTCGTCAACCCGTACCGCGCACCGAACGTGTTTGTCATTGCGCCCGACGAGGCGGGTGAGACGCGCTATTGGGAGTGCACGCCGCTGGAGCGCGATGCGGCTGGTTTCATCCTCGCCGGCTCTGGCGTGTTCGGGGAGTCGTACGCCAGCAAGCCCGACACCAGCGCCGACACGGCACGCAAAGACGCGTACGAGGCGGCCTACGGCGAGCGCGAGACGTTGGACGCACTCGATGCCAAGCAAAAGGGCGCCATCGCGTTCAACGGCGAGCTGGATCCGTTTGCGGACCTGCCCGCCAAGGTCGCGGCAACACCGACGTACATCCAGCGCCGCGGTACGGAATTGCACGTCCCCAATCCGCTGCAGCTCGAGGTAAAGCCGCTGTCGATCGTGGAGGCGCTGTTCGAGCTGCGCGCACGTCTCGATCGCTCGCTCGAATCGCACGAAGCCGCCGCGGTGCGCGCGTGGTTTCCCGATGGTGTGCCGGCCGACGACATCGACGGCCTTGTCGAGCGCATCCACCAGCTTTCCGCCGCCGGCGCGCCGCCGGCATTCGATACGCCGCGCCTGGTCGCGGTGAAGTGAGGTCACGATGAAAGTCACCGTATCCGCACCCGAACCGCTGATCCTACGAGAAGCAGCTCCGGGCGATCTGTTCTTGGTCCATGCCCCCGATCTCGCCGATGGCGTGTTCGCGCTCCTCAGCGCTGGCGACTACACCGCAGCGAAGAATCACCACGACGTGGTCTGTGTAGGCAGTCGCGTCGGTGAACTCGATCATAACTACATCGCCGCCGGAAGCTCGTACAGCGTACACCTCGACTCACCGATCACATTGCTTGAGCAAGTCGAGCCGGCCTCGTTTCGCGCTCGACGCGTCCCCGATTTCGACCCCGCCGACCAGACCGATGCGGCGATGCGCCCGCGCGCGAAAGGGAAGCTCGAAGCCGCTCATCGCAGAGCCGGCTACCAGGCGCAGCCGGAGCCCATCACGCGCCTCTGATCCACCTCAGCCCCCACCGGAGAACCTGCCATGCAGACCGCCCCGTTTGCTCCAGCGTCCACATTCACAGAACCAAAGCCCGTTTCGCTGGGCGATATCTCAACCGGTCAAGCATTCGTTATGCGCAACGACCTGCTCACCGTATACGCGCTCATGTCGCGCGACGGCGTTGACGTCTCTGACGCCACTCGACGCTGGTGCGTCGTGGTCGCCGCCAAAGATCCGAGCGCCCGCCACATCGGCGAGATCGTGCCTCATCCCGCCAGTTCCGGCGTCTTCCGGGTGACGTTGCGCCACCCCGCGCTGTACAGCGTGGCCTGACGTCATGGCCCGCCCCCGCAGCAGTGACGAGAGCCGCTCGCCGTACCGGCTCGACGCGATCCTTCGCAAGTACGGCATCAGCCAGATGGATCTGTGCCGCGCGGTCACGTTCGAGACCGGCCGGCGCGCCGGCCAGCCGCTCGCATCCAGCACGATCAGCGCATTGATCATCCGTCGCGTGTGGCCACGCACGGCATCGGTCGACGGCATCAAGCGCCAAGTCGAGGCCTACCTGGCCACGCGCAACGTATCGGCCGCGGACATCGCGCAGATCTGGATCGCGCCCGACGGCGAGCAGGACGCGCCGCCGGTGGACCGGTCACTGCTCCGGCCCGACCTGACGCCCGCCCTCAATCCGGCCACCCCGGCCGCCCCCCATGACGATTTCGCCCTACCGGAGGCTGAGATGCTGACCCCCAACGCCCGCGCCCATTTCAACATCGCGCGCCACCCGTTCATCGACGACGTACAGAGCGCCGCCGATGTGTACTTGTCCAAAGACCAGCGCTATATCCGCGAGTCGATGTACTACGCGGCCAAGCACGGCGGGTTCGTCGCCATCATCGGCGAGTCCGGCAGCGGCAAGTCCACGCTGCGCCGTGACCTGGCCGAACGCATCCGCGTCAACGCGGAACCGATCACGGTCATCCAGCCGCAGTGCATCGACAAGTGCGCGCTGAACGCCGCGCACATCTGCGACGCGATCATCGCGGACATCAGCACCGAGAAGCCCAAGCAATCGCTTGAGGCTAAAGCGCGCCAGATTCAGCGCATCCTCGCCGCCAGTGCACGCACGGGCGCGAGCCATGTGCTGATCATCGAAGAGGCGCACGACCTCGCCATCACGACGCTGAAATACCTCAAGCGTTTCTGGGAGCTGGAGGACGGTTTCCGCAAGCTGGTCGGCATCGTGCTGATCGGCCAGCCGGAGCTGGCCGACAAGCTCGACGAGCAGCGCAACCCCGATGCGCGCGAAGTGATCCGCCGCATTGAGGTCGCCCGCCTCAAGCCGCTCAACGGCAATCTGGAGGAGTACCTCGCGCTGAAGTTCAAGCGCGTCGGCCTGGCGCTCGATGACGTGTTCGAGAAAGACGCCTACGACGCCATCCGCACGCGCCTGACGCGGCGCCGACCGAACACGACCAGCGTCGAGTCGCACCTGTATCCGCTCACCGTGCACAACGCGATCTGCAAGGCCCTCAACGCGGCGGCCGAGCTGGGCCTGCCGAAAGTGTCGGCCGAACTGATCGGGAAGGTGTGACATGCCCCAGGTGATCAGCCCCGCAACGATTTCCGCGTACCTCTGCGACCGCCTCACGGCGGAGCAGCGCGCGGAGTTCGAGCGCGCGATGCGCGAGATACCAGGCCTGACCGAGGAGGTCGTCAGCATCCGCGAGTTCATCCAATTCGCGGTCGGACACTGGGCCAGAAAGTACGTCATTCGGGCGTTCGCGAGCGAACCGATCCGCGCCTTCCTCGACGGCACGATGACTCCGCTGCAGCTGGAGACGTTTGAGCTGGCGATGATCGACGACCCGCAGCTCGCGTCGCTCGTCGATGCCGAGCGCCTGCTGCGCATCGGCCTGCGTGCGCAGGCGGCATCGCCAGCACCGGCAGAGAAGGACGCCTAGCCGTGCTCATCCCCGCGAACCCGATCGCGCTGCACGTCGCCGCCGCACAAGCGGCGATCGACGCCATCGCTGCCTGCGAGGACGTCGCGGCACGCACGTACGCGCTCGATCTGATCGGCGCGTACGTCGTGGAGCAGTGCGAGGCGAGCGGGCAGGACCTGGCGCTGCTGCGGGCGCTGCAGGAGCAGTACGCGTCATGACGACACGCCATCCCACCGACCCCGGCACCGACGCGCGGCTCACGGA
>JAAFHE010000186.1 GCA_013298265.1 Lysobacterales bacterium
GTCGACCTGATCCTGGCCTATGCGGAGAACGGCCAGACTGACGGCGCGCGCCCGCTCGACAACGAAGCCTTCTTCGCGCGCCTGGGCCAGCAGATGACCAAGCTGCTCGCCGAAGTCAGCGTCGACGGCTACGTCTATCGCGTCGACCTGCGCCTGCGCCCGTTCGGCAACGCCGGCCGCGTCGCGCTGTCGTTCGCCGCGATGGAGCAGTACTACCAGCGCGAAGGCCGCAACTGGGAACGCTATGCCTGGATCAAGGCGCGGCCCGTCGCCGGCGATCTCGCCGCCGGCAAGCGCCTTTGCGAGACGCTGCGGCCCTTCGTCTACCGGCGCTATCTCGACTACACCGCCTTCGGCGGCCTGCGCGAGATGAAGGCGCTGATCGACGCCGAAGTCGTGCGCAAGGATCTCACCGACAATCTGAAACTCGGTCCCGGCGGCATCCGCGAGATCGAATTCATCGTGCAACTGCTGCAGATGATCCGCGGCGGCCGCGAGCCCAGCCTGCGCGTGCGCGGCCTGCTGCCGGCGCTGGCCGCTTGTGAACAATTGGGTTTTATGGAAAAAGCGCGCGCGCAGCAGTTGCGCCGCAGCTATCTGTTCCTGCGCCGTGCCGAAAACCGCTTGCAGATGCTGCGCGACGAACAGACCCACGCCTTGCCCGCCGACGCGCAGCTCGTCGAGCGCATCGCTCAGGCGCTGGGTCATGCCGACACCGCCGCCTTCACCGTCGCGCTCGCGCACGAACGCGACGGCGTCGCCGAAGAATTCCGCAACCTGCTCGCGCCGCTCGACAAGGGCGCCACGCCGCTGACGCCGGATAGCTGGCTGCAACTGTGGCGCAACCTCGACCGTGACGACGGCAACGCCAGCGAGCTGGCCGCGGCCGGTTTCGTGCCCGCCGAGCCCGTGCGTGACGCACTGCTTGGCCTCGTGCGCTCGCCCGCCGTGCGCAGCATGGCCAGCGGCTCGCGCGAACGCTTCGACCGCCTGATGCCGCAACTGCTGCAGGCCGCCGCCGCGAGCCGCGCACCGGCGGCCTGCCTCGAACGCCTCGTGCGTCTGCTGCACGCGATCGTGCGGCGCGCGGCCTATCTGGTGCTGCTCGACGAACAGATCGGTGCGCGCAAGCGCCTGATCGCGCTGTTCGCCGACAGCGCGTGGCTGGCCGAGCGCGTCATCGCGCATCCGCTACTGATCGACGACCTGTTCGACCCGCGCCTTGATGCCGTGCCGGTCGACCGCGGCGCGATCGAATCGGAAATCGCACGCCGCGTCGCGACCCTCGATGCGGGTGACGCCGAAGCCGAGATCGAACTGCTGCAGGAGATCAAGCACAGCCTCGGCTTTCGCCTGGGCCTCGCCTTCCTCGGCAAGCGCGCCGACGCGGTCGATACGTCGCGCCGCCTCGCCGTGCTCGCCGAAACCCTGGTCGCGACCGTGCTTGCCCACGCCGAGCGCGATGCGATGCGGCAGCACGGCAAACTGCCCGGCCACCTCGGCAGCGGCAGCGGACTGGCCATCGTCGGCTACGGTTCGCTCGGCGCCGCGGAGCTGGGCTTCGCCTCCGATCTCGATCTGGTCTTTCTCTACGACGAAGCGCTGGGTCAGGTCGACAGCGACGGCGCCAAACCGCTGGACGGCCAGCGCTATTACGCGCGCATCGCCCAGCGCGTCGTACACCTGCTCACCACGATGACACGCGCCGGCCGGCTCTACGAAGTCGACGTGCGCCTGCGCCCCGACGGCGGCAAGGGATTGCTCGTCACCAGCGTGCAGGGCTTCGCCGACTACCAGCGCGAACGCGCCTGGACCTGGGAACACCAGGCGCTGGTGCGATCACGCCTGCTCGCCGGCGACAGCACCCTCGCGCGCCGCTTCGCCAGCGCCCGCGCCGCCGTGCTCGGCCTGCCGCGCGAAACGGACGCGGTGTCCGAACACGTTGCCACGATGCGCGCGCGCTGGCGCGCCGAACGTGACCGTTCCACGCCCGACGAACTGGACATCAAGCAAGGCGCCGGCGCGCTGCTCGATATCGAATTCCTGCTGCAGGCCCTGGTACTGGCCCACGCCGCGCGCATTCCCGCGCTGCTCGAATCCAGCAACAGCGCAAACCTGATCCGCATCGCTGCCGCGCATGCACTGCTATCCGAGGAACAGGCCAGCCTGCTGGCCCGCGCGCATGCGACGCTGCTCGACGCTGCACTGACCTGCACGCTGGACGCGCGGCCGCGCATCGCACGCCGGAGCGACGTGCTGGATGTCGCGGTGGCCGATGTGCTGGAAGTGGCGCGTGCGTTGGGGTTGGCGTTTGGGTGATCGGCCCCGCATGCCGGCGCTGCGCGGGCGACACTAGAATACGAACACGCGGTGATCCGGATGACGCTGCTGACTCTATGCGTGGCGCTCGATGAGCGGCTCTCGAGATGGCTGGCCCATCTGAATTTTTGAAGTTCGGGAAACTCGCATGAAACCAGTGGCCTGCGGATTGCTGCCGCGATGGCTTGTGCACTACCCTGCCTTTGTCCGGCGCTTAACGGCTAGTGGTGAACGTCGCCGGGGCAATACACTCCGCCTCGCGCGAATCGCAGCGAGCAGGAGCTAGAAAGTATGTTTTCGCGGAGTGCTCTTGAGATGCAGATACACGACCATTCCCCGCGCCTGAAAGGCCGTATTGCCGAAATCAGCGTAGAAGGGTTTCGCAGCCTTGAACGAGTCGAAAATCTGAAGTTGCTGCCACTGACTGTGCTCATTGGCGCCAACGGTGTCGGTAAATCCAGCTTCATACGATTCTTCGAAATGCTTGGCTGGATGATGCGCGCGCAGAAGCTGCAGGAGTTCGTACTACGGCAGGGCGGAGGCGACGATCAGTTCTTCATGGGATCGCGCCGCACTCCGCAAATCAAGGCGCATATCCGTATCGAGACTGACTTGGGTTTGAACGACTACCGGTTCGGCCTGGCTCATCTTTCTGCCGGCGACCGCGTGATGATCATTGACGAGGCATATCGATTCTCGGCAAGCGCCAAGCCTGGCGAGGCCCGTTGGACCGCGCTGGGCGGCCCCAGTGCCGAATCGCTGTTGCCGCAGCAGGTGAACAAGACCGCTAAAACCATCTTTGGTCTGATGCGGGAATGCACTACGTATCAGTTTCACGATACGTCGGCCAATGCCAATCTCCACAAGAGCTGGGATACTTCCGACTGCGTGCGTCTGCGTTCTGACGGTGGGAACCTCGCGGCCATACTGCTCGAATTGCGAACCAACGCGCTCGCACGCTATTCGCAGATCGTTCGCCAGATTCAACGTGTTTTTCCAACGTTTTCGGATTTCGTGCTCGAGCCCATTGCCGGCAAGGTGCTGCTGCGCTGGAAGGGCAGTCATAGTGACAAGGTGTTCGGTGCACATCTCACATCCGACGGTTCGCTGAGACTGTTCTGCCTGCTCACGCTGCTGAGCCTGCCCGACGAACGCTTGCCCGATGTGCTGTTCTTTGACGAGCCTGAACTTGGCTTGCACCCTCATGCAATTACCCTGGTTTCGGAAATGATGAAGCGTGTCGCGCAAGTCAAGCAGGTTTTCATCGCAACACAGTCGCCCTATATGGTGGACTGCTTCGATCTAGAAAACTTGATCGTGGCGAATAGCAGCAATGGGGCGACAACATTGCGTAATTTGCCAAGGGTCAAGTATCAGGAATGGCTGGATGACGATTACCTGCTATCGGATATCTGGCTGAAAGCGCCAGTCGGCGCAGTTCCATGATCCGGATCTGCATCGTCTGTGAAGGTCAGACGGAAGTCGAGTTCATCCTCCGGTGTGTCACGCCGCATCTGATGGACTATCAGATTAGCGCCTATCCAAGCCTACTTCGCGCACCCTCCGGGCAGCATCGCGGCGGCAGGGTGACGGTCGAGCGCCTCGTTAACTTCATGACGCATGAGTACCACCACGCCGATCGCATTACCTCATTGGTGGATTTCTATGGGTTCCAGGACGCCGCAGACCGCACCAGGCAGCAGCTTGAGCAAGCGATCTTTGACGGCGTGGTAGGCGGCAAGCCAAACGCCGATCCGCGCTATGTCATGCCGTACGTGCAGATGCACGAGTTTGAGGCTCTGCTGTTCTCGGACATCGAGCAGTTCCAGTTCGTGCTGGATGGTTGGAACGAGAAAGTTAGGGCTTCGCTAGCCGCAGTCAAACGGAATTTCGAAACGCCGGAACATATCAACAATAGTCGAGAAACGGCGCCGTCCAAGCGCATACTTGAGATATTCGAACGCCGTTCGTACAACAAAACGGAGCACGGCCCGATCATTGCGCAGGAGATCGGTTTGCCTACAATACGTGCGCACTGCCGTCAGTTCGATGCGTGGGTGGCAGCGCTGGAGGCCTGGGGCCAGCCCAAGAAATTACCGCGTGAGCCTTGACGTTGCCGGTAGATGCCGCCTTGAAGAACGGAACGATCGTGTTCCTTGATCATCCGAATACGCAATTCGTGGATCGGCGCGACGGAATTTGAACGAAGCGAAGGAAGGAAGTGCACGGCGCGCACTGCACACAGGACTAACTTCATCCGCTCACCGCCCAATCGGATTCGCCCCGCCATCCCCATCCGCCACCCACGCCTTCACCCCGAAATACGTCGTCAACACGATATCCGCCGAGCGCAGCGCACCGTTGACCCAGCCTTGCTGATCCGAATACGCCTCGCCACAGATATACAAAGCGAGATTTTCATAAGGCCGCGCTAGCTGCGGAATCACCGCGCGATCGTCCGCGCCGCGTGCCCACTGGTGGTAGGCGTAGCCGAAGAATTCGCTGTCGCCCCAGCGGCGGTAGCTGGTCAACACGGGCTGCGGCACGGTGAAGGTCGCGAACACGTCCTGGAGCTGCCGGCGCATTTCGTCGACCACGGCCTGTGACGCGGCGAACAGCACCTGCGGCACTTCGCTGTCGTAGTGCTGTTGCAGCGGGGACGTGAAGGTCGGACCGATTTCCTGCAGCTCCCGCCAGAAATCCGCGTTGTTGAAATCGCAGTACAGGGTCAGCGCGGCTGGTCCGGTGCTCGACGTGCCGGCGATCGGATCGAAGACGTAGAACGAATCGGCCGGCAGATCTGTGAACGAGGGGCCGTCGGCGATCGGCGCGCGATTCGTGCTGCCGTCGCGCCACCAGGCATTGTCGAAATACAGGTTGACCTTGGTCAGCACCATGCCCACGGCCGCCTCGAGATTGCGCTGCAGCCGCGCGTACGCCTCACCATCGCCGGCGAGGAGCGGCGAGGCCGTGGTGAGTGTCTGCAACGCGTTCTTCGGCAGCGCGAGGATCACACGATCGGCGCTGATGTGGCCGTGCTGCGGCGCATCCGGATAGACGCCCGGCGTCGACTGCCAGCGCGCGCCGATCCGCTTGTCGGCCGCGGCCTCGAGCGTCACGACCGTGGCACCGATGGTGATCGACGCCTTGCGGTTGATCTGTGCCACCAGCGCATCGATCAGCGTGCTGAAACCCTGGTCGAAGGCGTGGAATTTCGGGTCGCTCGGGAAATCCAGCAGGATCTGCAACGCGTCGCCGGCGTTGGAGCTCGAATGGAACGGCCCGGCGAAGCCGAGCACGTCGCTGAGCATCGCGATGCATTCCTGCGAATAGCCGTAGCGGCGCAGCAGCGACCACAGGCCCCAGGCATTGAGCGGTGTGCCGTCGTAGTGGAAGGCGTTGCGGAAACGCTGCCAGAACTCCGGCGTCGGATTGGCCGGCGGATCGCAGCGGTTCTGCGCGAGGATGGCGCGATAGACGCTGTCGATTAGCTGGCCCGGACTCAGGCCCTGCTCGCGTACATCGAGCGTATACAACTGACTCCAGATCGCATTGCCGTTCGCCGCGGCCTCGCCGACGGTGAAGCTGTGGCCGCGCACGTAGTAGCGGTTGTTCGCAGCGCCCATGCCGAACGGCACGATGTGCGAATCCAGGTTCAGCCGGTGCGCGAGTTCCATCAGCTCCTGCATCTGGAAGTTGAAGCGCATACCGCCTTCTTCATCCTTGGCCTCGACCGGCTTGCCGCTGTCGTCGAGGATCACGACGCGATCGGTATCCAGGCGGCCGCCGACGCGGCCGTCCTTCTCGACGATGGCGATCTTCAGGCCCGGCTGTTCATCGAGCAGGCGATAGGCGCAATACAGGCCGGATACGCCGCCACCGACGATCAGCACATCGACGTGTTTGGGCGGACAGACAAAGGCAGCGAGGCTCATGGCAGCGGTTCCCGATCGTGTTCGGCGCGACGTGGCGGATTCGCGGCATCGACGCGCGCCGACACCGCGTCGCCCGCTCCGCGAACGGCCAGCGTCCGGGAGCAGGCATAGGCGGGCGTGCTACTTGCCCTGGTGGATGTCGACGGCGATCGGCAGGCGTTGCGCGAGCAGGAAGGCGACCACGGCCTGCTGGTCCGCGTCGCTCAGTTGCTTGAACGCATCGACAACCGGATTGGCTTCGCTGCCCGGGCTGGAATGGAACAGGATGGCTTCCTTCAGCGTGCGCGCGCGGCCGTCGTGCAGCCAGGGGCCGGTGTCGGCCACGCCCCACAGCGGGCGGGTCAGGAACAGCGGCGGCGCGATACTGATGCCGGTGACATCGGCGCCTTGCACGCCGACGTCCTGCAGGCCGCTGCCCATGTTGTGCGTGCGCAGATCGCTGAGCAGCGGCACGGTGACCGGTGCGGTGTTCGTGCGTGCCGGCAGGCGCGGATAGACATAGGCCGGCGCGTCGCCGGGCTTGGTCAGGTTGATGCGCAGATCACCGGCGCCGAGCGCCGGCACCGGCACGCTGGCCAGCAGCGACTTCACCGACGTGTCGATCGCCTCGGCATTCAACGCCTTGGCGTCGGTAGCCTCGAGGTTGAGTGCGGCCGCATTGCTGTGCGCAAGGATCGCCGCGACGCGCTGCTTCACCTGCTGCGTGGTCGCGTGGCGTTCCGGCGGCTCGGGATTGATCAGCAGCGTTTCGCTGGGGCAGCCGTCCATCGACGTGACATCGGCCACGCCGGGATCCTCCACGACGAGTTCCGGCAGCTCCAGCGTGAAGCTCGGCAGATGGCAGCTCGCGCACATGGTGCCGGCGAGACGGCCGTCGAGATCCTTTGCCGTGCCTTCGAAAATCGCCTTGCCGCGCTCGAAGCGTTCCTTGCCGGGCTTGTCCGTCGGTATCACCACAT
>JAAFHE010000192.1 GCA_013298265.1 Lysobacterales bacterium
AGGGCGCCTGAGCCAACGGCGAGCGGTGCGATCAGGGCTGCTGCGCGTTTCGCCGCAGATGTGGGAGCGCGTGCTCTAGCGCCACCATCGTGTTGGCGCCGAACAGTTGGTCCACGCGATCTATTGCCTTCAACGCCCGATCAAGATCGAACGATTCGCCGGCCATGATCGCCAGCGCCGGGTTGTGCAGTGCGTAGGCGAGATTGGCGGCGACCCGCGTCCCCTCATCGGCGGGAATCATTCGCTCCCGATCGCCAGTGAAGCTCACATGCCCTGCGAGCAGCACACGAATCTGAAAGAGCGCGAAGGCGAGCAGCCTGACCTGATCGTCCTTGTCGTCCGTAGGGCGATCCATGTTCATCCCAGCAGCATCCGCACCGCCTGTACACCGCAGGCGCAGACGAAGCCGGCCAGGAAGAACAGGTAGCTCAGGCGCAGGTAGCGGTACTTGTGCCGAGCGAGATACAGGCCCAGCGAATACAGATCCTTGGCCTGGGTCTCGTAGATCGTGCCGCCAGGCTCCAGCGTGCGTGCCATTTCCTGCAGGAAGCGCTCGCGCGAGATCTCCGAGAAGTGGCCGAAGAACAGCAGATTGAAGTGCGTCGGCAGGTCTTCGCTATGCAGGCGCAGCGGCCGGTATTTCGGCAGCACCGCGAGAATCGCAAGCAGCAGCGCGACCAGGGTGAAGCCGATGAGGATCAGCACCGCCATGCGCAGGCTCGGCTCGGTGAGCTTGCCCAGCGACAGCGTCAGCACGATCGACGAAACCGTGATGATGATGTTGGCCTTGGTGTCCGCCATGGCCGAGAGCTGGACGTGGTGTTGCTGCGCTGTGCGCAGGATGTTGTCGGAGGTATTGCGCTCGGGCACCTGCGCGAACACGCTGCGGCTGCTGTCGGCTTCGCTCATCGGCGCAATTCCCCGGACCTGATGCGGCGATTGTAGGGCTCAGCCGCGCGCGGAGAACCGGATAGACACGAAAGACCACGACCGAAGTCGCGAGTCGCCGGGCAGACCCCGGCCTGTCGCTCGCTGCTCATCGCTCCAACCATCGCGCCAGGCCGGCCGTGCCATGCTTGACGCGCCGGGCCGCGCAAAGCGTGATCGCTTCCTGCGCACGCGCCAGCCCCTGCGCCGTACCGCTCGCGGCGTGCGCGCTGCGCGAGAAAAAGCGCGCGACGCGTACGGCCTGGCCATTGTCGCACCAGCCCTCGCTGATGAGTTCGGGCAGGTCGCCGTGGATGAAGACCGGCGTGTGTGCGACGACCTGCGCGTAACGGCGCTGGAACCAGGTCCATAGCGCTGCGCGATTGCGCGGATCGTACTGATGCACACCTAGCAGGCGCGCAGTTTCGCTGACCTTGGCGCCCGGACCGATCGCGAACTCGCGCACACGTTCGCCCTGTGCCGGATCGGTGGTCGCCCCAAGGGCCATGACCATGCTCATGCGCAGGTTGGCATCGTTGTTCCTGGCAAGTTCGGCGATCAGCGCATCGACGGCGGTCGCTCCGCGTTCCTGCACCGTCACCGCGAGCACCGTGCCAAGCAGGTCATAGTTGGCCGCGCCGAACCGCAGGCGGCCGTTGCCGTCGCCCTCGAGCACCGCCCTGCCCTGTTCCAGCAATGCGGCGCGCACGCGCTTGCTGTCCACCTTGCGCGCCAGCAGTTCGGCCAGATCCGCGCGCAGCAGCGCATCGTCCTCGCTTTCGCCGGCGCGGCGCACATAGCCAAGCTGCGTGAGACGCGGCAGGTAGATCTGTTCCACATGGCTGTCGATCGCCCGGCGCGCGGCGTCGTCAGCAAGGTTGCGGCGTATCCATACCAGCTCGGGCAGCAGCGCGACGGCGACTTCGCGCGTCGTTGCGGCGGCCAGAGTATCTATCGCCTCCAGCACACTGGCCGCGTCGACATCGCCCTGTTCAAAACCCGCCTTGATCGCATCGGCGAATGCTAGCTGCTCCCGATCGTTGAGCTTGCCGGCGACGCGAGTCAGCGCCTTCAGGTCGGCCCGGGCCGGCGCGATGCGGTAGTAGCCGCGCGCTTCGGCGTTGGGCAGGTACCAGTCCGGACACTCGTTGCCGTCGAACAGCATTTCCGCGCGGGGCTGATCGAGCAGCTGGCACTGCGTCGCCGCGGTTTCTCCCTTGCCGCTGCGAACGCAGAACGGAATACCCCAGCGCTGCGCCAGCGCGTCGCCACTCGAACCGGCCGGAAAGAAGCGCTCCTGGCGCAGGCGCAGGCGCGCCTTGCCACCGTCGCAAACCAGCTCGGTGCGCACGAGCGGCACGCCGGGCTGATCGAGGAAACTGCGCATGGCTTTTCCGGTGCGCGCATCCTGATCGCCCGCCGCCTGCAGCGCGTCGATCAGATCGTCGGAAGTCGCGCTCGCGAACGCGTGCTTGCGCATGTACTGGCGCAGGCCGTCGCGGAAGGTCTTTTCGCCGAGCCAGGCTTCAAACATGCCGAGAACAGCCGCACCCTTGCCGTAGGTCAGGCTGTCGAAGGCGCCTTCGATATCGCCGTTGTCGCCGATCGGCTGCCGCACGCGGCGTGCGCTCGCCAGACTGTCGGCTTCCATCGCGTCCTGCGCGGCGGCGATGCTCTGCAAGTCCGCCCGCTGCGCCGGGCGCAGCGTCTGCGTGATGCGGCCTTCCATCCAGGTCGCGAAAGCCTCGTTGAGCCAAAGGTCGTCCCACCACGGCATAGTCACCGTATCGCCGAACCACTGATGCGCGAGTTCGTGGGCGTTGACCTCGAACGAGGCGCGGCGCAGCGACGCCGGCGTGTTGGCATCGAGCAGCAGCAACGCCTCGCGAAAGATCACGAGCCCCGGATTCTCCATCGCGCCGGCGCTGAAATCCGGCGCGGCCAGCAGGTCGAGCTTGCCGAACGCGTACGGATAGCCGAAATACTCTTCCAGCGCGGTGATGATGTCCGGCGTCGCGGCAAGCACTTCGGCAAGCCGGTGCCCCTCGCCCTGCGGGGCGATCGCGCGCAGCGGTACCGGCTGGTCGCGCCAGGCCGTCGCCGCGATCGGCTTGCCCTCGACGATGTCCCAGGGACCGACCGCAAGCGCGAGCAGATACGTCGGCAGCTTCGGCGTGGTGCGGAATGTGAGCCGGCGCCAGCCGTCGGCCAGCGGTTCGACGCCGGTCTGTGCCGCGTTCGCCACAGCCTGCTGGCCCGGCGGGACCTCGATGCGCACATCGAACGGGGTCTTGAAGCGCGGCTCGTCGAAGCCGGGAAACGCGCGCCGCGCGCTGATCGGCTCCATCTGCGTGATGACGTAGGGCTTGTCCGCGCGACGCGCCCGGTACAACCCTTCGAGGCGGCTGTTGTAGCTCGCGCGATAGGCGAAGTGCAGGCGCAGCTCCTGTGCCGGCACCGTCCTGCCGAAGTCGATCCGGGCCAGACCGGTGTCAGATGCCGGCAGGAATCGCGCCGGCTGCGCGCGATCCTTCGCGTCGCGCCATTCGACCTGCTGGATGTCCAGATCCAACGCGTGCACCCAGACATGATCGGCGGGTTGCTTGAGCGCGATGCGGATATCGGCAGTGGCGCTGAACCCCTCCGCGGCCGGGTCGACGCGGAAGGTCAGCGCGTAGTGCAGCGGTTCGGCCGTATCCGGCAGCTTGCCGAGCGGCGGCCCGGGCGGCGCAGCCATAGCAACGCCCGCGCAGGCGAACAAAAAGACACAAGCCAGCAGGCGCCATCCGTCCATCGATATCCCTCCGCGCGACCGGCGGAGGCTAGCACTGCGGGCGGCCGCGCCAAAGCACTGGCGCGGCTTTACCTCGGTCGGGGCTTGCGCGTCAGTCGTGGTCGGGCAGGCTGACCTTGCCGCCGATATCCGAATACTCGATGGCGCTGCGCCCGCCGGACTTGCTTACGACCTTGAAATTGCCCTTGACACCGTCGGCATGGACGCTGCCGCTGCTGTCGATACCGACCTCCGCATCTCCGCCGATGCCGCGGAAGCGGATGTCACCGGAACTGTCGCGGTCGACGCGAGCATTGCCGCTGACTTTCCTGATCTGGATGTCGCCGGAGCTGTCGCCCTCAACCGTGACGTCAAGGCGCGCGCCCTCGATCTCGATATCGCCAGAGCTGTCGCTGGTCACGACGACGTTGCCCTGGGCTTCGCCGATCTCGATGTCGCCGGAGGTGTCGCGGACACGCACGTCACCGCGCGGGTCGCGAATGATGATGTCGCCGGAGCTGTCGGTGAGGTCGATCGCGCCGGCATCGGTGATCGCGATGTCACCGGACGAATCGGTCAGTTCCAGCGCCAGTGCCTGCGGCAGGCGTACCTCGAGATCGATATAGGCGTAGTTGGAGCCGAACAGTTTCGCCTCCTTATCCTCCGGCGCCGTGGTATTCACATCGAGCCGGTCGCCGCTGCTGCGGTGCTGCAGTTGCAGCTTCTCCAGTTGCTCAGCGCTCGCCGCGCAGGCGCGGCCGCGCAGTTCGACCGTGGCCAGGCCGGCGACGCCAACGATACGCAGGTCACCGGCCTGGGTCTGCAGCGTGAACCGGCTCAGGCCAGCGGCCGGGAGATCCAGGTCGCGCTTGGCCTTGAACGCGCAGTCGTCGGCGAACGCGCTCGTGCTGAACACAGTAACAAGGATGGCGGCGACACAGTGGGACAGGGTGATTCGTTTCATGGCTCGCTCGCTGGCTTCAAGGGGCTGGGCTTGAGATACATCCGCAAGGCCATCGGATGCGCCGCGGACCGAAAAAGGTTTAACTCAGCCTGCGCCGGTGCTACCGGCACACGTATGATCGCCGGCCCCCAGTCGCCCATCCTGCCGATGAATGCCAAACGCCTGCAGCTGATCGACACAGCGCCCATACCCGGTGGCGGCGAACTGCGCCTGTTCCAGGAGGGCGAGCATTTCTCGATCAAGATCGCCGGCACGGGCGATCTCATGTCCACGCGCATGCACGGCTCGGAAGACGCCCTGGCCGAGCTGGCCTGTACCCGCATCGCCGCGCGACCGAAGGTGCGCGTGCTGGTCGGCGGACTGGGCCTGGGCTTCACGCTCGCGGCCGCGCTGCGGCAGCTGCGTGACGATGCCGAGGTGGTCGTGGCCGAACTGGTGCCCGGCGTGGTTGCCTGGAACCGCGAGGTGCTCGGCGCGCACGCCGGACATCCGCTGGCCGATGTACGCACAGTGGTGCGCGAAACCGACGTGGTGCAGCTCCTGCGGCGCGAGCGCAATGCCTACGACGCGATCCTGCTCGACGTCGACAACGGCCCGGACGGCCTGACCCATGCCAGCAATGCGTGGATCTACAGCACAAGCGGGCTCAGCACGATCCACGCAGCACTTCGGTCAGACGGCATCCTGACCGTCTGGTCGGCCGGCCCGGACCCGGCTTTCAGCACGCGTCTGCGCAAATCCCGCTTCGCGGTAGAGGAAATCCCGGTGCGTGCACATGGAAACAAGGGCTCGAGACATCTGATCTGGCGCGCACAGCGCCGGTAGCCCGGCAAACGTCGCTTTACGCACGACGCCGCAGGATACGGGCGAAAAGCCCGATGCCTCGACAGTTTCCAGTCGTATCGTCCGGGCAAAACCCCGAACAATGGAATCGTGATTCAAACGCTCTTGGCGTTTGAGCAGACCTGTCCGCAATTGGACCAAGGTACAACGAAAACCTGCACGTCATCTCGCGTATATACACGCGTACCTAACATTCTCATTTGTTTACATTTTATTGTGAGCCCTTTCCGATCTGGACGGTACACAATCAACCGTCGGGCTCCACATGACGCCCGATGGAAATAATTGATCGCTATTTATCTGCCGGGATATCGCCACGCTTGTCCGCGCGAAATCCCTGCACCGCAAGGCAGTTGAAATCACCGGACCAGGCTCGGACGCGAGATGCGCTCTCCGACGGACGCGTTCGCCCGTGCGATGTAACAGGGGTTGTTCCGACAGTGGCCTTAACTATGATGAAAATGCATGACGCAGAACCGTTCTCGATCGCGGTCGCGCTACCGACATATCTGAAGTCGCTGGTTGAACGCATGCTGCAAGGCGTGCTGCACGAGCAGCAGGCACAAGGCCTGCACTGGCACCTGTGTGATACCGCCAACGCCGACGTCACCGTGCGCATGTTGGGCAACGACAGCCAAGGCGTGTCGCCGAACCTGCTCGCCGAGGTGCGCCGCAGTGATGGCAGCGTTGACGTGGTCACGATAGAAGGCCCCTGGCGCACCGGCGCGATGGCCGCAGCGCTGGTCCGCATCGCGGACCTGCTGCGCGCGCAGCCGACGCAGGACAAGTCGGGGCTTGCCCTGCAGTGGCTGCAACGCTGGTGCGAGCTGCGCGCGCAGCCCAATCCACCGCCCGTGGAATTGCGTATCGGCGGCCGACTCGCCGCCCTGCTTGATACGCGTCATGCCAGCATGCAGGTCGCCGGACGCGGCACGGCAGCGGCGCCGGAGCAGTTCATCGCGGCAATGATGCACGACGGCTGGTCGCTGCAACCGGCACCGGTAGCCGCCGTCCCGACGACGCCCACGATTTCGCTCAAGCCACTGCTGTGGCAGCTAGGCCTGCAGTCGGGAACCCTGGGCGCATTGCCGGCGCTGCGCTCGCCCGGCGCGCTGCGCCTCAAGGGCTGGCCCTATCTCGCCGCCGGCGGCCACAAGAGTTTCGGCGAACTGATCAAGCACCTGCGCGGCGGCAACAACAATCGCGCCACGCTGCAGACGCTGGCGCTCGCGCCGCGCACCGTGGTCGACGGCTTTCTCAACGCCTGCCTGGTCTGCGAGTTCTTCCACGAGCGCGGCGCCGCCGTGACAGTGGCCGCGCCGGCACCCACCACGACGCAGACCGCGTACATGACCCGCAGTGGCGACGAGCAGGCCATCATTTCGGCTATCCGCCGCACGCTGGGGATGAGCCGGCCATGAGCGAGGTCAAGCTGCTGTTCGCCGGCCCGATGGGCGCGGGCAAGACCACGGCGATCCGCTCGATCAGCGAGATCGAGCCGATCAGCACCGAGGTCGAGAACACCGACTTCGGTGAGTCCAGCAAAGCGGAGACCACGGTCGCGATGGACTACGGCGAGCTGACGCTGGATACC
>JAAFHE010000188.1 GCA_013298265.1 Lysobacterales bacterium
GCGGATGGCCGTGCCGGGCCGCAGGCGTCAGACTCCGGCGATGCCGCTGCCATCCACGCGTTTCGACCTCGCCTTGCCCGCGCGCTATCCCGCCGAGGCGGTGCTGGCTTTTTTCGCCCGGCGCGCGATTCCGGGCGTGGAGCAGGTCGTTGGTTCCTGCTACCGGCGCAGCTTCGCGTTCGCTGGAACGGCCGGCTGGTTCGAGGTGGACCTCGAGCGCGGCACGGTCGCGGTGACGCATGCGTCCACGGACGCCATCGAGAAACTGCGCTCGCGCGTGCGCGTATTGCTCGACCTGGATGCGCCGCAGGCGCGGATCCGCCGCTGCTTCGCGCGCGACGCGCGCCTGGGGCCGCTGCAGCGCGTGCACGGGGACATCCGCGTGCCCGGCTGCTGGGACGGGTTCGAACTCGGCGTGCGCGCGGTGCTCGGTCAGCAGATTACCGTCGCCGCCGCGCGCACGATCGCCGCGCGCATCATCGCGCGCCATGCCGTGCGCATCGCCCATGCCGACGTCGACGAGAGCTGTCATAGCCTGTTCCCGGACGCTGATGCACTGGCGACGGCCAATCTCGACGGCCTCGGCCTGACCGGCGCGCGCATCGCGACGGTGCAGGCGCTGGCCCGGGCCGTGGCCTGCGGCGAAGTCGATTTCGACCCGGCCCAGACGACGGCTCATTTCGTGGCACGCTGCACGGCGGTTCGCGGCATCGGCGACTGGACCGCGCACTACATGGCCATGCGCGCGCTGCGCGATACGGACGCGTTCCCGGCCGCCGACATCGTGTTGCGCAAGATCCTGCAGCCCGGCACGACGCTGAGCGCCAGGCAGCTGGAGCAGGCCAGTCAGGCCTGGCGCCCGTTCCGCGCTTATGCGGTATTGCTGCTGTGGCGCGCCGCGTGAACCGGCGACCACCCGACAGGGAATTCCGACCCATGCACGACGACGATCTGGTCTACGACATCGCGCCCTCGCCGATCGGCCCGCTGCTGCTGGTAGCGAGCCGGCGCGGCGTGCGTCGGATCGAATTCCCACGCAACGGCCGCGTAAGGATGCCGGACTACGGCCTGCCGCAGGATGCGGCGCGCCTGGCTGATGCCGCCGAGCAGCTACGCGCCTATTTCGCCGGCGAACGCATGACCTTCGATTTCGCGCGCGACGCCGAAGGAACCGCGTTCCAGCACGAGGTCTGGAACGCGCTGTGCGAGATCCCGCTTGGCGGAACCACCAGCTATGGCGAGCTGGCACGGCGCCTCGGGCGTCCCAACGCGAGCCGTGCGGTCGGCGCGGCCAACGGCGCCAATCCGCTGCCCATCGTCGTGCCCTGTCATCGAGTCATCGGCAGCGACGGCAGCCTCACCGGCTTCGGCGGCGGCCTGCCAGCCAAGCGCTGGCTGCTCGACCACGAGCGGCGCCATCTGCCGCGGCCACCGTTGCAGCTGATGTGAGCGTTCGCGCAATCGTCTGAATGGTGCTGTCCGCGACTATCCACAGGGGCTGTGGAAACCCCCCGTAACAAGCCTGTGGATGGATCGCTGCAAGCCTTGGTACGGCTGGCTCGAGCACGCTTTGCGCAAGATTTCGCCAGCGCCCTCGGCGCTATCCACAGGGGCTGTGGACAAGCATGGTGACAAGTCTGTGCACAGCCTCCGCAGCGCGAGCGGCGGCGCGGCCCGTGCACGCATTGCGCAAACTTTGCTCAGTGCCGCCCATGCCGCGAGTACTTTGCGGATAAAGATACAAGTTTCAATTGTTGTATCGAATTTCCGGCGTCTGCTGTGGACAAGCCTGCCGCATAGCCTGTGGATGGATTGCTGCAGGCCGCATGGTGGCTCGCGTTGCCGCTGGGCGCGATTTCGCGTCAGCAGCCGGCTAGCTTGTCGGCCAGCACACGCGCCCCGGTGGCCAGGGCGGCACGTTCGGCCTTGCTCGCGCTGCGCTGTTGCGACAGGTTGTCGTCGAGCTGGCCGCGCAGCGCGCGGCACGCTTCGGCCGGGACCAGCTTCTTGCAGGTATCGCGCACTTCGACGTAGGCACTGGCGAGGGCGTTGACGCCGCCAGGCTCGGCAACCGGCGGGCGGCTGAGTTCCGGCGCGGAGACGTGGGCGTTGTCCGCGAGCGAGCTGCCCGGCAGGCCGACCACGCCGGCCGGAACCTGATACGGCAGCGTTTCGCCGGTTTCGCTGTAGTAGTTCTTGCCGTTGTCGGCGCGCACGCATTGGAACAGCGCGGGAACCGGCGGCCGTGGCGGCGGCGGTGCCGGCATGGCACGGGGTGCCGGTTCGGCCGCTGCGGCTTCCTGCGCGGGTTCCGCCAGCGGATCTTCGGCCGGCGGCGGATCGCGCAGGTATTCGAAGGCCTTGCTCTGCTGGCCGCCGCGACAGGGCTTGTCCTGGAACGAGATCGCGCCGTTCGCATCGGTGCAGCGGTAGCCGGTGTTGCTGGCAGCGCCGAGTGGCCCGGCAGGCAGGCAGGCGGCGGCGAACAGGATCAGACGGGGCAGGGCGCTCATGGAGGCTCGATTCTACGCCGCGGCCTCGCTTGCGGGGCGAGGCCTATGCCGCAATGCTTGCCACTTTGCCACGCCGGAAAACCCGCCATGCCCGAGTTCGTCGATTTCTTCAGCGATACCAAGACCCGCCCCACGACAGCAATGCGCGCGGTCATGGCCAGTGCCGAGGTCGGCGACGAGCGGGCCGGCGAGGACCCCAGCGTCAACCGGCTCGTCGCGCGCTGCGCGGAACTGCTCGGCAAGCCGGCGGCGCTGTACCTGCCTTCGGGCACCATGTGCAACGAGATCGCGCTCGCCGTGCATTGCCGGCCCGGCGACGAGGTCATCTGCGATCGCACCTCGCACCTGATCGGTTTCGAAGGCGGCGGCCCGGCCGCGCTGGCCGGCGTCATGCTCACGCCCCTGGCTGGTGACCGCGGCCGCTTCGACGCGGCGCAGCTCGGCGCCGTGTTGCGGCCCGACCGGCCGTATGCGCCGCGCCAGCGCCTGGTCGAGGTCGAGCAGACCGCCAATCTCGGTGGCGGCACGATCTGGCCGCTGATGCAGTTGCAGGCCGTCGCCGCTGCGGCCCGCGCGCACGGCCTGGTCACCCACATGGACGGCGCGCGCCTGCTCAATGCCGTGGTGGCCAGCGGTGTGGCCGCGGCCGACTACGCGCGCGACTTCGATTCGGTCTGGATCGACTTTTCCAAAGGACTCGGCACGCCCGGCGGCGCCGTCCTGGCCGGCAGCGCGGACTTCATCCATGAGGCGACCCGGCTCAAGCTGCGCTGGGGCGGTGCGATGCGCCAGAGCGGCATCATCGCCGCAGCCTGCGACTACGCGCTTGACCACCATGTCGAGCGACTCGCGGACGACCACGCCAACGCCGCGGCGCTGGCCCGCGGCATTGCGGCGATCGACGGGCTTGCTATCGACCTGGCCGGCGTAGAGACCAACCTCGTCTACTTCGACGTGCTGCGCGATGGACTTGACGCGCCGCAGCTATGCGCCGCGCTGCTGGCGCGCGGTGTACGCATGGGCGAAATGGGTGCACGCACGGTACGCGCGGTCACGCACCTTGATGTCGACTCGGCGGCGGTCGAAAAAGCGCTCGCGGCGCTGCGTGCGGAGATGGCCGTCTGAGCGTCTGCCGCGGGCCGGTAGTGGTCTTCTGTACCCAATTGCGCGCAGGCAACAAGATCAAAAGATATTTGTATAGTTTTACTGGTGGGGGTGCCTGGTGTCGGCTGCGCTCCGGATCCCTGCGCGCAATGGCTTTTCCGGAGCCGCCAGCGATGGCGCCGGCGCCCGCGGCCTGTGCTTCAGCGGCGTCGTTGCACCGCCTGCGGTAGCGTAGCGAGACGCCGGTACTCGTCGCGATCGAAATACTGCGGATCGTCAAGATGCTGCACAGCCATGCCGGTGGCGTCGTTGCCCCAGAACAGCTCGCTGCCCAGGCGCAGCGTCGGCACGCCAAAGACGCCGTGGTCCAGCGCCTGTGCGGTGTTCGCGCGTAGCTGCTGCTTGACGCCATCATCGGCCAGTGCCGCATCGACGTTCTCGATGCGCAGTTCAAGCGCTAGCCCGCGTATCGCCTCGACCGAGTCGACCGCTTCGCCCTTTTGCCAGATGTGCACAAAGATGCGTTCCACCGCGTCCCAGCCCGTGCCCGCTGCGACGCAGAGCCGTGACGCCGGCAGCGGATTGAACGGATGCGCTGGCGGAAAGCGCAGCGGCACGCCTTGCTGCGCCGCCTGCCATTGCACGAACCGATAGGTGAAGTCGCGCTTGCCCGGAATCTCGGCCGGGCCGAGCTGGCCGAGTTTGTCCAGTACCGCCGCGAACAGGATGGGCACGGGCTCGATCGTGATGCGCGCGCGCAGTGCGAGTACCTTGTGCAACTGCAGCCAGGCGAACGGCGAGATGAAATCGAAATACCACTGGGCCTGCATGTTCGTCTCGTCGTTGCGGCGAAGGTGCCTAGGTTAGCGTGGCGTAGTCACTCCGCCTCGTGCGGTTCCGGACAGAGCACAGGCAGGATCGGCCACGCGATTGGCCGGCTCAGTCTTCGATCACCGCCTTGAGCCGCTCCAGTGCCTCGCCCCAGGCGCGGCGCAGGCCGTCCGCGTCGGCACGAGTCTGCAGTCGCTCGTGCGTGACGATCACCGTGGTCCTGGCGCCGGCCGGCTCGAACTTGACCTCGTCCGGCGTATCGGGCGTGGTATCGGGCTGCTGCCAAACGAGCTTGATGGTCCTGGCCGGGCTGAGCTTTCGGATCAAGGCCTGGTTGCCGTCGCCGTTGCTCAGCACGCCGCCGTCGCGCAATCCCAGCGCGTGGCCGATCTCGCCTCGTCCCAGGGCTGCGCCGCCCCAGGCGTCGATTTCGGCCAGCCGCTGCGGCAGCGATTTGCCGGTGGCGGTCACCGCCGTGTCGACGGCCTGGTCGGATCTGAGTTCGATGCGCAGGATCTGGCTCCCGGGCTGGTGCTCAATGCCACAGGCCGAGAATCAGCCCGATCGCCGTGAACTGCAGCGTGTGATAGCCGCCGTCGATGAAAAACAGCTTCAGGCTGCGCCGCGCGAACAGGTAATTGGTGCCGAAGCTCGACGCGACCCAGAACAGGCCGGCCGCAAAACCGGCGCCGAGCCCGAACGCCATCGGCGGCCGAGGACCCAGGAAGATCGCGAACATCCATGCGGCGAGCAGGCTGAGCACGAAGGACCCGCCGAAAATGCGCGCCATGTTGCCGCGCGCGAGTTCGTCGTCGCTCAGGCCCACTTCCCGTTGCCAGGCCTTGCCGAACAGCAGCGGCGAGTACCACAGCCCGCCGATCACGAAACCCGCGATGGCGGCGGCCAGCACGGCCCAATAGTTCACTACTGGCATCACACGACTCCTTCTGGTTGACGTGCAGCAACGCTACTGGCCCGGCGACGCCGGGTATTGGAAAAATGTCACCTGACCACGACGCTGCCCGGGTCTGGCTGCGCGCTGCGCAGGAAGGCCGCCGGCGCGAGGCCGGAAAATTGCTGGAAATCGCGGATCAGGTGGGACTGGTCGTAGTAGCCGCAATCGGCGGCGAGTTCGGCCCAGTCGAGCGTGCTGCCGAGCCGGCCGAGCGTATGCTGGAAACGGTGGATCCGCGCCAGCGATTTCGGCGGCAGACCAACGGCGCGGCTGACGACGCTGCCGAGATACTTGCGGCTGCAGCCGGCCTCGCGCGCGAGTTCCTCCGCGCGCACGCGGCCGCCGGACTGGTGGATGCGCGCCAGCGTCCAATGCACCAGCGGGTGCACGCTGCGGCCGCTGACACAGATGTCGAGCAGCCAGTCCTCGACGAGATCCAGGCGCGTTGCCACGCTAGCGGTATTGAGCAGGCGTTCGCGCAGCCGCAGCGCGGCGGCACCGATCAAGTCCTGCAGCGGGCCGGTGCGGTTGGCGAGTTCCGCCTGCGACCAGGGCAGCAGGCTGGCTGCGCCGCTCGCGCCGAAGGCGACGCCGAGCAGCACGCTGCCGTGCGGTGCAGCGGTTTCGATCGGTCCTTCGTGCAGGCCGGAAAACCAAATGTCGTCGAAGACGATGCGCAGTTCCGGCGGCCCGGGCCGGAACAGGTATTGCGGCGGCCCCAGATTGATCAGCAGATAACTGCGCGCTTGCGGCAGGATGCGGTCGCGCTGGTAGTTGACCTGGCCCGCGCCATGCCAGAGCTGCGCGATGTGCTGGCGCAGCGCCGGGTGCGACCGGCGCAGAGCGACATCCCAACTGCCCAGTGCCGAGTCGTGCCGGTGGACCTCGATTGCGCCCGATGCCATTCAGTCCCCGCCCCTGGGTTGCGCGACGCGATTATCGCGCGGATCCGGGCGCCTGGAGGGGGGGCTCGGCGTAGCTTGCGCGGCGCGAAGTCGTGAGCCCTTTCGGCGCGCTGAGCCGGAACGTACGAATGCCTTACCGGTCAGTGAGAAGCGACGTGGTAGTATCGGCGCGCTTCCATAACTAGAACATCGCTGGCGTGGCGTCGCCGGTAACCCTGTCCCGCCACGCGGGTACCCACGGGGAAAGCATGAAAGACAAGAAAGAGATCGTCAGCAACTGGCTGCCGCGCTATACCGGCGTGCAACTGCAGGACTTCGGCAAGTACGTGTTGCTGACCAACTTCAGCAACTACGTTGAACTGTTTGCACAGTGGCACGGCGTCGAGGTCTGCGGTCGCGACAAGGCCATGCCCAGCGCCCATGCCGATGGGCTCAGCATCATCAATTTCGGCATGGGCAGTCCCACTGCCGCGACCATCATGGATCTGCTCTCGGCCATCATGCCGAAAGCCGTGCTGTTCCTCGGCAAGTGCGGCGGGCTCAAGAAAAAGAACCAGCTCGGGGACCTGATCCTGCCGATCGCGGCACTGCGCGGTGAAGGCACGTCGAACGACTATTTCCCGCCCGAAGTGCCTGCTCTGCCCGCATTCACGCTGCAGCGCGCCGTCTCCTCGACTGTACGCGACCATGGCCGTGACTACTGGACCGGCACGGTCTACACGACCAACCGGCGTGTCTGGGAACACGACGACGCGTTCAAGTCGTACTTGCGGCGCACGCGCTGCATGGCCATCGACATGGAGACCGCGACCGTA